>JAUWBB010000272.1 GCA_030605195.1 Bacteroidota bacterium | reverse complement strand
ATCTCCATAGATTACCGATGTTGCGGCAATAATGGTGATCAGTATGTTTTTTGCCTCATTGATAAATGTAGCCCCTGTCTGCTGATACTGGGTTAATGACAATGATTTGACATTCACCCTGAATAATTTCGCCTGAATGGATTCCCACTCCCATCGCTTCTGTTTCTCAATATTATTCAGTTTGATTTCCTGCATTCCGGTAATCAGTTGAATAAGGCTGCTTTGGTTGTCCGATAACTGGCTGAATCGTTTGAAATCCAACTCCCTTCTCTTTTTCATAAACACGTAAACCCAAATAATATAAAGAGCGCTTCCAACCAGGAAGATCCAGAAGATATTCATGCTGTATATAGCCAGTACAATTCCGAAAATTACAAGGTTTACAAATGAGAACAGGATATTTAATGTCGCAGAAGTCAAAAATAGCTCGATCCTGTGATGATCACCAATCCGTTGCATAAGGTCACCAATCATCTTTGTATCAAAAAATGCAATGGGAAGCTTCATTAGTTTTATCAGGAAATCAGAGATCAGGGATATGTTTACCCTTGTTCCGAGATGCAGCAATATCCAACCCCGGATAAAGTCAACCGACATCCTGCCGATAAACAGGGCAAACTGGGCAATTAATATAAGGTAGATAAAGCCGATGTCCTGGTTATTAATACCAAAATCAACAACCTGCTGGGTCAGGAAAGGAAAGATCAACTGGATAATACTCCCCAGGAGTAATCCAAGTACCAACTGGGTCATGAATTTTTTATACGGACGCAGGTAGGAAAATAAAAAACTGAAAGTTCCTTTGTTGGTCTTCTCGTCATCGTATTTGTAAAAGTCAGGTGTAGGTTCAACAAGAAGGCAAAGCCCCACTTCTTCACCGTCTTTTTTTGTACTGACCCAGTTTTTTAAAAATTCCTCTTTAGTATATTTGACCCTTCCATGAGCCGGATCAGACACAAAAATCCTGTTTTTACTGATTTTATAAACTACAATAAAATGTTTTTGTTTCCAGTGCACAATACATGGGAACTTTGCTTCTTTCACTAATTGTTCAAAACTCAGCCTCACACCCATAGTACGGAAACCTATAGATTCTGCAGCATCGCTGATACCAAGCATGGAAACACCTTCCCTTGATATAAAACAACGCTCACGTAAGGTTTGAAGCGAGAAGTTTTTTCCATAAAATTTTGCAATCATCCGGAGGCAGGCAGGACCGCAGTCCATTGCATCCAACTGCTTATAAAATGGGAAGTGGGTCATTAGAGAAAAATGCTAATTCATTACAAAAATAATCTAATTGTTGGAATAATTCACACACCGGGTGACTTGGAGTCACCCGGTGAGTTATACACAACTTGGTATTGCTATTGCCAACATTCCCGGCACAGGTGCAGCAGGCGGATTGGGGGCAGGATTCATGGCTTTTCTGAACGCCGAACTAAAACCGGGATTTGAACTTATCAGTGAAATAGTTCACCTGGCAGAACAAATAGTTAACGCCGATCTTGTGATTACGGCTGAAGGAAAAATCGATTATCAAACCCGGTTCGGGAAAACTCCTGCAGGTGTAGCCGGTGTTGCGAAAAACTTTAACAAACCCCTTTTGGCATTTGCCGGTTCAATTGGACCAAGGGTGGAAAGCCTCAATGAACTGGGATTTACATCCATTATTCCAATAACGGATAAACCCATGTCCCTGCAGGAATCCATCACTAATGCAGGTGAACTACTTATGAATGCTGCAGAAAGGACAATGAGGATCCTTAAACTTGATTATTGAGGGTTGTCTGAAAAATAAACTAATAAATAATTAGTCCACAGTCGGCCCGCCCGTACCGAACGGTACGTTCGGGCGGGCAGTCTACTTGATTTTGCATTTGCCTGTGAATATATACCTTAAAAATGCAAAGCATAATGAAATTAGCCATTATCAAGCTATAAACATTGAACTTAGCGAACTAAGCCCCGATAACTATCGGGAGGCGGGCAACTCGTAACCCGTAACTTGGGTTAGTTAGTTATTTCCTACTTTGGATATCTGCCGAATAACTTATTGAAAAACCGGTGAAATTTATGACCTCCATTCACAGGTTCAGCGAACATCAGGATACATTCCTTAGTGATCAGATCGATATTATGTTCCTGCACCAGTTCAATGGCTTCTTTTGTTTCTGACATTTGTTGTATCCAGATTTGCTTTATTCCTTTTTCCAAAGCCTGGTTTACCAAAAGAAACGTCTGGTCCTTTTTTGTTACAATTAATAATTTCTTTGCTTTATCCGGAAGCGAGGCAACATCAGGATAACAGACAGCATTTTCAATTGTATCGGCATTGGGATTAATCGGGTAAATTTTGTATCCTCTTTCAATAAGATGATCATAAACGCCGCGTCCAAACTTTTTGGTATTCCTGGATACCCCGGCTATGGCAATTTCTTTATCTGAAAGAAATTCCTGAATAGTACGTAAACTGGTCATATGATTTTTTATTTTTTGCTAAAATAATCCACCTCGATGGGTTTTGCAACATTTACTGCATTAATAAATCTAAAATATTTCCTGGGAGAAATTAACAACAAAACCAATTGGATAGTTGCTGCTTTATAATGAACAGTGTGTTTCGTTTTGAATTTATTAAACCGGGCAAGTGAAATAAGGGTTTTGAGCCAAAATTTCCCTATTTTTGATTTTTCCAGGACAACATTAATATTTTAGAATAGTTTCCCTATTTTTATTATATCGACATTACAAACAGACACTAAATACCTGATACATATGAAAAAGATCAAAATCACATTATTGTTAATCATTTTGGCTATCGCCCAAAACGGTATAGCCGGAAATCTTCCTTCCGTCAAATTACCCGATCAGGAAGGAGAAGAAGTAAAAAAAGAAGGACTGGTTGTGTTATGGACAACCGGGGAAAAGGCTGTTTTTACCAAAATGTTGCACATTTACGTATTAAACGCCAAAAAGCAAGATTGGTTCCAGGACATTACCCTTATTGTCTGGGGACCGTCAGCAAAACTTCTTGCGGAAGATGAGGAAATGCAGGAAATGGTCAAACAACTTATTGACATAGGGGTTGTTCTTGAAGCCTGCGTTTGGTGCACCAATCAGTACCGAGTTACAGAAGATTTAAAAGCAATCGGTATTGATGTAAAAGGCATGGGAGTACCCCTAACCAAATACATAAAGGATAGTAAGAAAGAAGTGCTGGTTTTTTAGGATTGACCTTTATTTACAACCGGAAGGTATTAGTGCCAATTTTCGAAAATCCGGGGTTTTTACGGTTCATAAACAAACAAAACCATCTGAATCAATACATCAGATGGTTCTGTTTTTAACCCCAGTGGTGAAATTTATATATGAAAAGAATTGTCTAATACATTGTATTGATCAATTGCCCGATTGCATTTCGGTTCTTCACTGCAAATCGTAATTGTCTTCCGGTTTTGGTAATCAGATTCAACCCGTTTGGGAATATCTTCATGGTATTATAAAAGATAATTTCCTTTATTTGTTCAGGTAAAATTTCCAGATTAAAACGTCCTGCATCAGGATTCCTTGTTTTGAAATAAATACGTTGATTGGTAACAATCAGTTTGCCTTCAACTTTATCCTCGTCAACGTAATATTTTGTATCCCCGGCTTTTATCACCGTTTCGTTTGCTTTCAGATTAACAACCATTATAATACATTTTTATGATGAAAGAATTGTTTTTGTTATAAAGACGATTGAAATGACCAAAAGTTGCAAACATTTTCGATTTTTTTTAATAAAAAAAGACCCGAAAAATTATTACCTTGATCATTTGATTAAATAATATGGATTTAATGAATTATTTTCTGATAGCATTCGGGGCATTTTTCTTAATTTTTTCTCTGCTTATTTCCATTATTATCCGGATGGAGAATAAATTTTCAGCCGGACTGAAATTTTTTCTATTATTTTTACCCTTGCCTCTTCTGTTTTTCCTCGCCGGATGGTATCGATTCCCTTACCAGGAAATTATTGGAATATTGCTGATTTCAGCAACAGTTATCACAGGAATAATAATCCTTTTCCCTTCAAAAACGAATAAATTTCAAAACAGGTCCATTCCTTTTAACCGAATTGATGAAAGAGATACAATGTTTTCCCGGAAGGATATGTTTCCCGATACAAAGCATTTCCGGGAATATTATGTGAAAAATCCTGAGAAAAAGGCAAAGGATGATTTGTTCCGTGAACTTCCGGGATTGTTAAAACCAGGCACTATCTATTATAACCGGCTTGCCTTCGCCGCGGCAAATGCAAGCTTTATCACCATTGAACGCTTACACTCCCTGGTTATGGGAAATATAACCAATGAAGCAGAACCTGTAAATAAAAAACAGATTACCAGGTTTATAAAAACATGGGCAAAAAAGCTCGGAATTCTCGATGTTGGAATAACCGAATTAAAGGAATATCATTTATACTCAGTTGGTGGCAGGAATGAACGGTATGGTATGGAAGTAATAAACCCGCACAAATTTGCCATTGCTTTAACGGTTGAAATGGATTATGCTATGATGTCAACCAGTCCGGCAGCTCCTACTGTAACCTAACTTCACTCCTTAATTTTTATTAAACTGTTAATATTCAATAATTTAAAACATTTTATTGCTGTATTTG
>JAUWBB010000055.1 GCA_030605195.1 Bacteroidota bacterium | reverse complement strand
TCCTCCCAGATCGTTTCATTCATATCAGAGGGAATGTCGAAGGGGTTTAGAAAAATATTCCATTCACTTCGCGGTATAATATCGCTAAGTATCCATAAAGCCATTCCAATGATAATCATTAACACCGCGGTTCCGTTTCCGTTACGTACGAGGGTAGAAAACATGAAGCTTAAGCTGCCCAGGAAAAATATTGGAAACATTAGTTGAAGGGCTGTTTCAAAAACCCGGATTTGTACCAGTGCAAAAGAACTGAGATAACCCAGAAGAAGAAGAATAAAAAAAACAATAAGAAAAATCAAAACAAACCTCACTAACCAAACCTTGTACCGGTAATTTGGAATCCCGAATATTATCTCCAGCATACGGGCATCCTTGTCGTTTTGAATGCCGAATGTTGTTGGATAGAATATCAATAAAATTCCCGGGAAAAACAGGATATCATAAATCGAATCCTCCGTAATATTTGAATTTGAAAATATGCTTACGATTGCAACAAAAAGAAAAAAGATAACGGCAGCTATCAGGAAATAGATGAATTTGTTTGCAAATACGATCTTCAGGTTGTAACTGACTAATTTGGCTGCAACATCCAATATGTTCATTAATGTATGTCTGAAATTTATACTCATTGCTTTGTTGTTATTCGATAGTCATTTGCTCTCGGCTATAAACATAATGACGAACCGGAGCTTCGTCCTACTTCACAGACTCTGCCTCGCCTTCGCGTACTACGGCGGGCAGGCAGGTCTCACCCAGTCTCCACCTCTCAGCTTTTATTCATCATTCCTCTTTCCTTCATCTTTTCTTATTCATCCTTTCTTTTCAGCAGCCACAGATACGCGTCTTCCAGTGATGGCCGGACTACTTTTGCCTGTTCAACTGGCTGGTCTTCCGAAAGACACCTTACCCTGATCTGATCCCCATCCCGCATGTGGTGTACAATGAAAAGATCCTTCTGCAGCGACTCAAAACGTTCGGTTGATACATGAAACTGCCATACATGCCCCTCTGCAATTTTTGTCATGTCAACCGGGTCGCCTAAATATTTTACCCTCCCCCGGTTGAGAACAGCTACCTTATTGCAGGAACTGGAAATATCCTCGATGATGTGGGTGGAGAAGATAACAATACGTTCGCGGCTTAGTTCTACCAATAAATTACGGAATCTTATCCTTTCACGGGGATCCAGTCCTGCAGTAGGCTCGTCAACGACCAATATCCGTGGTAAATGCAACAATATTTGCGCAATTCCCATACGTTGTTTCATTCCGCCGGAGAACGATCCTATCTTTTCATGTTTATGTTCATCCATATGAACAGCGCCGATGGCATAATCAACTATTCTTTCTCTTTCGGTTTTATCCAAAAGGTTTTTGAGTATCGCCTGATAATTCAGGAATTCATAAGCCGTCATGTTTTCATACGTACCAAATTCCTGGGGAAGATAACCGATCAACCCCTGCAATTCTTCCCGTTTTTCGCCGGCATCAATACCATTGATCCAAACCTTGCCATAGCTTTGTTTCAGGATGCCGCAAATAATACGCATAAGAGTTGTTTTTCCAGCCCCATTCGGACCAAGCAAGCCAAACATGCCATTCCCTATTTCGAGAGAAACGCCGCTTAACGCTCTGAACGGAACCTTTTTCCTTCCAATAACCGGAATAGCCAGCACAAAATTGTAACCCCTTCTTCTGATGTCTTTGAACCTACCCTCAAGCCGGTGAATATTAACCTTATCCTTAAACAAACGATTGGAGATTGTATAGATCAACAGGGCCAAATACCAAACGAGTCCTATAAATATAATAAGTACGATGTTTCCCCACCTGTGCTGAAATACTACCAGGTTAAACAAGGGGAAACCCCAAACAAAAAGCGATATAAACAGTTTATTTAATTTGCGGACGGGACTTTTACCTTTCTTTTCAGACAGATTTACGAGTAAGCTTCCGACCGGCTTCCAGATAAAAGAAAAATAAAAGTAAACCAGGTGTGAAAGCACAAAAAGCCAGAATCCACTGCCTATATAAAAATAGACGAACCAGATAACAAAACCCAGAAGGGGTAATTGCCAGATTAACTGGTCCAGGTCAGACCAGCCGGAATAGCCTGTATCCTGTCCGGTACGTTGGGTTATTCGTTTCCCTGCCCTCCATTCCCTGATAAAGCGGCTGTCGCGATCGTATATTTTTACCAGTCTTTGAATTTTAATATGTATATCCTCATCTTCTCCAATCAGCCTGGTTGATGCCTGCCTCAAACTCGTCATAATAAAATAAGTTAGTCCAGGGATAAGGATGATAATCAGAAAAAGGTCGATAAGTTGCCAGATAAGCGTATCGACTGTGTAATAAATTAACCCGGAGCCAACTGTAAATAAGATCAATTGTATGCTTTTTATTTTCCAGTTTAGTTGCCGTATCCAGGCAAGTGATGTCTCCAACCCGGAATTCATGGTTGGAATAAACACAAGTGTAAGCAGGGTGCTGAGGGATAGTCCTCCAATCACGGTAATGGCAAATGGAGCACCAATCGTACTTACATACTCTGCTTGTCCCATAGCAAGCGGAGCCATAGCTACAATCGTAGTTATAGCTGTTATTAATATAGGACGAACCCTGGCCAGGCCTGCTGTCATTAATGCCCTGGAACGATTATAGCCATGCCTGCGTAATAATTTTGAGTAATCAATCAAAATTATTCCATTGTTAACCACCACGCCTAACAAGATTAAGAACCCTATCAGTGTGTTGGCATTTAACAGTGAGTTTCCTGTAAAGATCAAAGCTATGAATGAACCAATTGCGGCCAACGGAATCGAGAACATCAATACTACCGGTGTGGAGAAGGACTCAAAAACAGAGGCAAGTATCATGTATATGAGAATAAATGCAGCAGCAATCAGGAAATAAAAATCCCCAAGGTCAGTTTCCTCATGAAGGACCTCCACGGCAACACCCGAAGGTAAATTCAAGCTCGCAACGATCTCATCAATCTCAAAACGGGATATTTCGAGCAAATTTTTTGATTCATTTACTTCCGAAATAAAACGATAGTTCAGCTCAATCTGTTTTTCCTGGTTTACCCGGTTAATATTTGACATTCCGGTTGCATAAATAATATCGCTTAAATTGTCCAATTCGTAAACTGCTCCTTCACTTCCTGATATCTGTAGCTGTCGCAGGTCATCCATATTTTTCCCGGCTTCCTTATCGCTGTTTCCGTTTTTAATAATTATATCGTATTCCTCGGTACCTTGGCTGAATTTAACCGCGGAGGGAAATTCATTTTGAAAAGAATTCAGTTCGGAAGCAACAGCGGCTAAGGAAACGTTATACTGACTCATCAACCGGGTATCAAAATAAAGATGAATTTCAGGACGGTTATCGGAAACATTCAGATTAACCGATTGAATAGAGGATAATTCTTCAAGATAATATTGAATATCTTCTGCCACGTTTCGCATTTTATCAAAGTCCTGGCCCTTAATGACCACTTTCTCCCTTTGAACGCCGATCCCCAGAAGTCTTTGAAATTCCACTCCGGAATTTGCTCCTGAACCTCCCATGTAACTTTGACTTGACCGGGGTTGTTCAGTACTGATTTCAGCAGAAGTAATATTTTCAATCCGTTCCTCAATATCACTTTTTATTTGAGCCAGATTCCTTTTTTTGATATCCTGATAATCTTCTTTCAAAATGATGGTAACAATTGCTTCTTCTTCTTTTATTTCACTAATAACATCTTTCTTCTCCTCAATATTCTCCACCCGTTTTTCAATTTCTGCAACCACTTTATCAGTCGATTCCAGTGTGGCACCCGTTGGCATGGTAACATAAAGGTTGAATTCAGTGGAATCCGCTTCCTCCAGTATGTTTAGACTCAGGGCAAATGAAATCAGTACCGTAGCAAAGAAAGCAACGATGGCTCCGATAATGGTCCTGGCAGGATACCGCATGCATGATTTAAGGAATAAGACATAGATCTGGATCAACCGGTTATGCAGTGATATCCTTTCAAAAACGAACAACTTTTTCCCTTTTTGTTTTACCATAAAAAAATGGGTCATCATGGGAATAAGGAAAAGTGCAACAAACAGGGAAACCAGAAGTGTGGATATAATGGAAACCCCTATGTGATTACCCATCAGTTTGATCATGTAATTTGAAGAAAAAACAAAAGGCAGGAAAACGGTAATTGTGGTAAGAGTTGCAGCAATAACAGGCCGGCTGACTTCTTTTGTCCCAAGGAGGACTGCTTCATCAGCACCTTTATTCTGCGAAGCATGTCTGTATATATTTTCAAGTACAACAATACTGTTGTCAAGGAGCATCCCAATGGCAAGAGCCATACCAATCAGAGTAAAGATATTGATGGAAATGTTAAAGGCATAAAAGAGATTAAAGGCCGTAAAAACAGAAATAGGTATGGCAAGTGCAATGGCAATTATCAGGCGAATATTTTTGAGGAACATCCATAAAATAATAATAGCGAGAATACCACCGATCAATGCCAGTTGAATGACCTTATTGATGTTATTTTCCATCACCTCGGCTGTGTTGCTCTGAATAACGATCTCAGCATCTTTTGGTTTCAATTCCTTATTCAGGTCATCTATAGTTTCGATTGTTTTATGAGAAAGGTCAATCAGGTTAACCTGGGAATCATTAATGAGCAAAAGAGTAACGGCATCTTTTCCGTTTACGCGGCTATAAGAAGTTTCTTCCTTCAGTCCAAAATATATTTCAGCAATATCTTTGAGCAACACAGGACCATTTACCGAGACAATCATATTTTCTAAATCGCTGATATTGTTGTATTCAGCAGTAACATTTACGAAATATTGCTTATTTATTCCGGCTACCTGGCCTACAAAAACTTTTTCTCTTCCATTGGCACTAATAATACTCCCTATCCGGGAAGGGGTGATCCCATGAGCTTTGCAAGCTTCTTCATCAAGGATGATCTCAACCGATTTCTCGCGTCCTCCATAAACCTCAACATTGGCAATTCCATCGATATTTTCAAGTTCCGGAGCAATGATCTGGTCGGTTATATTTCGTACACGGTCAATACCGCCTCCGCCACGAACCTGGAGTCCCATAAACTGATTAGCTATTTGGTCGAGATCAATTTTGCCTACATAAACCGTAAATTCTTCAGGCAGAGATGATTTCACAGTGCTAATCTTTTCCTGGAGTTTCAAATAAGCATATTTGGTATTGATATTTTGATTATAATAAATAAATATTGTACCTCTTCTTTGTGTGGCTGAGGATTCAATTTTTTCAATTCCTTCCAATGTACCAATGGCTCCTTCAAGGGGGATGACACCTTTATTTTCCATATAGGTTGGATCGACCTCAATCCGGCTGCTAACCTGAACGATCAACATGGGTAATTCTGTTGAGGGCAATAGTTCAACAGGTAAGTTTTTGTATGAAATATACCCGAGCATGGTAAGCCCCAGAAAGAGCATACTGATCAGGGTTTTTCTATGGATAATAAACTTCATTGTTTTTATTATTCTGACCACCCTCTTTCATCCCCCTCCTAAAAACAGGAGGGGGAAATCCTTTCCATTTTAAAAGAAGCACAGCTTCTCCCCTCTCCTGTTTTTAGGAGAGGGGCCGGGGGTGAGGTAAACTACGTAATTTTTTCCTTTACCTGATCCAAAACATAATACACACAGGGAATCACGACTAAGGTTAAAATGGTGGAGGTTACCAGTCCTCCGATAACAGCCAGGGCCATGGGTGAACGCAAAGCTGCACTTTCGCCTATTCCTAACGTTAATGGAAATAAAGCAAGAATGGTTGTCAGACTTGTAATAATGATAGGGCGAATCCGATGATGCCCAGCCTGCATAATCGCTTCAATTCTCGACAAGCCTTCCCTTTTTAACTGATTAATTAAATCAACAAGAATAATTGAATCATTAACGGCAATTCCGATTAACATAATAATTCCGATATAAGCCATAATATTCAGTGATCTTCCCAACAAGAAGAAGATCAGGACCGCTCCTACTCCGGCAAGCGGAATGGTTAGAAGTATGGTAAACGGATGAATAAGTGATTCAAACTGTGAGGCAAGTACCATATATACCAGAATAACAGACAGGATCATTGCAAAGGTCAAATTGCGCATCGATTCCTTTCTTTTTTCTTCTTCACCTGCCATTTGAATGAAATAATCAGGAGGCAAATATATTTGACTTATCTTTTCTTCCATTTGATGAACTATGTGATCAAAAGGCTTATCTTTTTTAACCTGGGAAGTAACCCGGCCTATTCTGTTCTGGTTTTTTCGATAGATTTCTTTGGGTGACACAATTGTGTTGATGCGTGCCAGATCACCAAGCCGGATGCTTTGATTACCGGATTTAATTTGTATGTCTTCCAATTGATAGATACCGGTTTCAGGTAGTTTCACGGCAATATCTTTCATCTCCCCTTCGCTTTCAAATTCCCCGGCATCAGTTCCCATTAACTGGTCTTTAAGCTGTGAAATTATTTCATTCGCGGTAAGATCGAAGGTTCCTGCCATTTGCCTGTCGATGATAACTTCAACTTCCGGTGTGCCTTCTTCAATGGAAGTTTTTACATTGTAAAGGTCTTCCATCTCCAGCATTTTTTCTTTTACCTGATTTGTGATGTTTTCGATTTGGTCAAACTCTTCCCCTTTCACTTCCACAACAAAAGGTGCTTCTTCCGTACCCAGTGTTTGTTGGAGAGCGCTTTCACTCTGAATAAACCGCACTTCCATATCAGGAATGTCCTTCAGGATATTGCTTATTGCCGCAACAAAAGTACCTGAAGATTCCTTCCGTTCTTTATTTAAGATGATTTTTATTGATGCCGTATTTTCATCTTTAAAAACCGATTCCTCATCCCCGCTATTGTCGGTGACAGGTCCTACCTGACTGTACATTGTTTCCAGTTCATCACCTATGAGTGTAACAATAATATTTTCAATTTCCCGTACGGTTTGTGAAGTACGTTCAAGGGTAGTTCCTTCCGGTAGCTTCAGCTCAATGGAAAATTCATATGTTTCTGTTTTTGGTATATATTCACTGCCTACTACAGGGACTAGTATTACGGCCGTTCCTACCATGGCTACAGCCGATACAATAATCAGCCATTTTTTAGTCAGAAGTCTTGACAGAAACAACGGGTACCAGTTAAAGTGAACCGATTTGGTTTTCTTCTGAATTTTCCGTTTGCCAAAGAAACGGGTAAAAAGTACGGGGATTACAAGAATGGCAACAAATAAGGATGATAATAATGAAAATGCCACTGTCCACGCTTGATCCTTAAATAACTCACCTGAGGCACCATGGAGGTATACAATTGGAAGGAATACCACGATGGTTGTAATGGTGGAAGCCGTTATTGCACCGCCGACCTCAGCCGTTCCTTTTATGGCTGCATCCTTCACCGACATTCCTGCTTCAAGGTTCCTGAAAATGTTTTCCATCACCACAATGGCATTGTCGACCAACATCCCTGCACCTAATGCCAAACCGCCTAATGTCATTATGTTTAATGTTAGTCCATTGAAATACATTAAATTAAAGGTGGCTATAATGGAAACGGGGATGGCGATGCTTACTATAGCAGTTGTGCCTATGCGCCGGAGGAAAACAAAGATTATAAAAATGGCAAAAAGAATACCGAACAGGGCTGTTTCTTTTACTTCTTTTATCGCACCGGTGATAAAATTACCCTGGTTTTGAACAATGGTAAATTCATAGCCGGGCAATGCTTTTTTCATACCGGCAAGTGCTTCCTGCAATCCTGACACTGCTTTAACCGTATTAAACTTCTGTTCTTTATAAATGGATAATCCTATACAACGTTTTTGATTGATCCTGACAATGTTAAGCGGATCTTTATTTCGAAATTCAACTTTTGCAACATCCTTCAGGAATATAGGCACCTTTCCGGTGGATGAATTTTCATTGATATCATTTTGCCGGAAGCCGATAACAATATTTCCAATGTCTTCAATATCTTCAAAAACACTGATACCTTTTATTACATACCGGACACCCATTTCCTCAATGGATCCGCCTGAAACATTCCTGTTAAAATTCTGTATCTGCCTTGTAATATCATCCATTGTCAGGTTAAAGGCTTCCAAAAGATAATTATCTGTATTGATAACAACTTCACTCTCTTCCTGTCCTGATAACTTCACATCGGCAATACCTTCGAGCCGGATCAGTTCGTTTCGTATATAATTTTCAGCGGTTTTCCGCAATTCGTCCATATTGCCAATCGACTGATGGGTAAGCCCTACAACCATCACCGGTGCAGCATTTGGATCGTGTTGTGTAATATTAAGTTCCTCAATGTCTGAATTCTGACTATAGTTGGTAAGTTCTTTCTGCAAATCGAGGAAGGCTTCGTCCATATCTTTGTTCCATGCATATTCAACGGTAATCTGTGCAGAACCAACCCTGCAAATCGAGGAAACCTGAATAACGTCCCTTTGTCTGATGACCAGAGATTCAATATTATCAACGTATTGTTTTTCCAATTCCTCCGGGGGCCGCTCACCCACCTTTAATTCGATAAAGATGCGCGGGTTATTCAAATCGGGGAACAGATCGATACCCAATTTCCCGAATGAAATATACCCAAGCAGAAGTATTGCCAGTACAAGCATCAAAATGGTAATTGGATAATCGACAGAAAATTGGACAAGCTTTCTCATAAAGTTTACATTACAATAGTTCGAAAAGAATCCTACATTTACTTAATTATCTTTACTTTGGTTTGATTACCCAGGGTCTCAAATCCATCTATTATCAGGCGATCATTTGATTTTAAACCCCGAATTACCTCGACTTCGTCAGGGTTTTCCAATCCGGTTGTGATAACCCGTTCCATAGCTGCACCTCGTTGCACGATAAACACGGTTTTACCCCTTTGTTTGGATAAAATGATATCTTTCGGAATAACAATTGCACTGTCCTTACGGGCCACAATAATATCGGCTTTCACAAACATGCCCGGGCGTATAATGGTTTCCGGGTTATTGATCAGGAGGATAGCCTTGAACGTCCGGGATTCCTCGTTAATGGCAGGGGAAAGCTGGGTGATCTTACCCGACAATGTATCCCCTGGTAATGTATAATGGGTGATCCGGGCAATCTGATTTACTTTCAAAATAGCAAAGTTCTTTTCAGGTAAATTAATTTCCATATATAATTTTTGATAATTCATAAGCCTCACAATAGACAAATTAGCTTCAACTTTTGTACCTTCGGTATAATAGGGAAGATCGATGATAACGCCGCTGAAAGGTGCCTTAATTTTCATCTTGGCCAACTGGATTTTTGCATTTTCGTAAGCATATTGTGCATTGATATAGTCCACTTCAGCATTCTTTAATTCCCTTAAGGTTACCCCGCCTTTCTCGTAAAGTGATTGTTGTTTTTCAAATTCCCGTTTTGAAATGTCAAGGTTAAGCTCCTGGGATTCAATCTTGATGTTGTTTTCGTACTCTTCGTCTTTAAAAAGAATAATTTCCCGGTCTTTATTCACAAAATCGCCTAACATATAAGGTCGTCCGGTCTTAGGGTTTTTCAAGATATAATAATATCCTGAAATTTGGGATTTAAGCGTAACTTCCTTTACCGACAGGACGGTTCCTGTTGTGGTAATGAATTGTTCGATAGCTTTTGGCTTGATTTCTTCAACGGAAACCGGAACGGCAATGTCTGTATCCAGGTTGGATTCCTGATTTCTGCAAGCTACGATGAACAAAACACCTAAAACGAGAAGGAATATTTTATGTTTCATGTTAAACATTTTAGTTATTTATTTATTTTTAGTGCCAAATACGGCTGGTTTTTTTCAAAATCCCACAATGATTGTATTTTAATATTTAACAATTCCACTTTATAATCGACCAATGACTTTGCTAACGCTGTTTTTTTCTCTGAAAGCTGGGCCTGGAAAAGATTCAGGTCCATGCTGGTCAGATCTCCGTTTTTATATCGTTCCAGATTGATCTCATAGGTTAACTGGGCATTTTTTTCGTTTTGACGTGCAATTTCAATCTGGTTTTCAAGATTTTGTAAATTCCTGTAAACTGTCCTTATGCTGATAATAATATTATTCCTCTCATCTTCATGGGATAACTCTCGTGATTTTATATTTGCTTCGGTGGCTTTGATCCTTGATTTTTTTTCTCCCCAGTCCCAAAGCGGGATTGAAAATGATAATGAGACCTGTGGGTTTTTTGTGGGGGTTTCATATATATCCCCAAATTGCTCATTGTCTCCAAAAAGACCCACTGAAACCGACATATCACCTTTAAATTCATTCATGGCAGATGTTCTGACCAGATCGAATTGGGAATTCTCGATATCTATTTCTCTCTGCCGTAATTCCATCCTGTTACTTAAGCCATATTCTATAGCTTTCTCCAGATCGATTTGTACAGGTTCATGTGTCACATTAGCAAGAACCGTGATCTCTTCAAACAGAGATAATCCAATAAGTTGTTTAAATACGTCTTTTGAATTATCCAGCAATACCTGTTGGTTTTGGTAGTTGGATTTGCTGGTGGCAAGATTTAATTCTGCCTGGTAAAGCTCTTCCATTGCCGATAATCCCGCTTCAACTTTATTCTTTATGATTTCATAGCTTTGTTGCATATTATCATATTCTTCCCGGGCAATCCGGAGGCTCATTTGATTCTGATAAACATTATAAAACCCTTGTGTTACATTTTTTTCGATATTAAGTTTCTGAATAGCATTTTGTAAAGTTGCATTTTCCAGATCCAATTCCAGTTCCCGCAATTGCAATTTTGTCCGGTTATAAGTAAACAATGGCTGATTGAAACTCAGGAATAAGTTATTACTGAATGATTTGTTGATACGCGGTGATTGATCAGTTTCGACATAGGTATCCTGCCATGAGAGTTTGTTGTTTAATGAAAGCGTTGCATCGGTCAATTTTATTGGCTGGGCAATAGTAAAAGTTCCATAAGATCTCGTTGCCTCATTAGTATACCAGGTTGCTGCAAAATCATCATAATTTCTATTAAGATTATAATCAACAGGTGTTAACGAAAGTGAGAAATTTGATTTTAATGCAGCGTTCTGGGCATTAAGTGACTCACGGCTTCTTTCCAGATTCAACATCGAACGCCTGATATCCGGACTGTTGGTCATCGCAATCCCAAGCGCTCTATCCAGTGTTAATATAGTTTGTCCAAAGCTGTTTGTTATAAACAACCAGCACCAGGCACTTACGATTAAGATGCTAACGAATGATTTGTAGTATTTAATAAATTGCAACATATTATATAATATACTTTAGTTAATTAATAAGTTAGTTTTATAAAAAAAATAATTGACCCCAGCGGGGTCACATTATTGTAGAAAATCATCACCCTGGTCTCTACGACTCCAGAGGAGTCGCATAATTTCATCATTTTATAATATCAAAGTCAAATAAATATTCAGGTTTATAGTCAATTTCAAACTCTTCCAATAATTTTAAATATTCTGTTTTGAAATTAAATTTTTTATGATGCTCTTGTTGATTTAAAATGT
>JAUWBB010000379.1 GCA_030605195.1 Bacteroidota bacterium | reverse complement strand
ATAATAATTGTTTTCCAACTCACCTCCTGGCGTTGGATTAAAGAAACTCCCACCTAATCCTGCGAACCCGTATACGCCTACAGCCGGGAAATCCAATAGCAGTCCTTTATTATTGTATCGTCTTCCTTCGAGAAATAAAAAATAATATTCCATTTGCAAGGATAGCTCAAAAATAAATGTCGAAAATTCATAACCGCGGTCATTATGTCTAGTCAGTGTATCTTTTCCAAACCCTTTTCCAAAGATCAGATTTGCCTTAACCGACCAATTTTGCTTAAACCGGTAACTAACTCCTGAATACAAAGAAGGGCCAATCTGCCAGTCGCCGATATCACCAAAAACAGTCGTTGTTCCGGGTCCTAATAATACATCGATCCGTCGAGTGTCCAGGTTTTGGCCTGATGATATGGATGAAATCAAAACGAGCAATACAAATAGAAGAGTCCTGCTTTTCATAATTCCCAGAATTTCAAATCACAATATAATAATTTCATCAATGAATTTCTGATAAGACTTGTTTTTTCAGCCATTCCGGCCGGTTGGTAGTGATCCCGTCAATTCCCAGTTCACTAAGTCTTTTGGCTTCTTCCGGATCATCTACGGTCCAGGTAAAAATCTTCAAACCAGCCTCATGAACTGCTTTCGCATAACCGGGTGTAATTCCTTTAAACCTGAAATTAAGTCCATCCAAACCGGCTTGTTTTGCTTTTTCAATCCATTTCTTGTCATATTCGCCCATAACATTATTATGGAGCCAGTAAGCAGGAACATTGGGTATCAAGTTTTTGGACTTTTCGACCACTTCAAAATCAAAGCCAATGATTACCAATTGGCCTATCTTACCGCTTTTATCAACAATATCTTTTAAAAAAGGTATTACTTCCGTACCACATTTAATCTCGATAAAAAGTTTTTTTCCGGCGGGAATGGTTTCGATTACTTCTTCAAGAAATGGTATTTTCTCACCAATAAAATCAGAGCATTTAAAACCCCCCACATCCATTTTTCTCAGTTCATCCGAATTCGTATCCTTCACAACAAGTTTTTTACCGGCAGTCCGTTTGGTATCCTTATCATGGATCACCATAATCCTGTTATCCTTAGATAGATGAACATCAATTTCCACTGCATCCGCATTCTTCTGCCACGCCAATTTCACAGAGACAAGGGTATTTTCAGGGGCATCCCAGGAAGCGCCACGATGAGCGATATACATTGTATTTTGGGCATAAAGTTTATTACCAAACAAAGAGGAGGCACAGAGAAGGCCGAAGCAAAAAAGTTGCTTCATGACGATATATTTCAAAAGAATTCAAGAAAAAAAAATGAAGAGGCAGGTACTCTCCATTTAATAATATATACTCAGAGCCTGCCCTGTGAAACACCAGTGAAATAATGCTAAAAGGCATTCCGGCTTTGCTCGCCCCGTGGAATTCTGGAAGAACATTCTACAGGGTAAGGATTTCACCGGGTAAATGGCGATAAAATCGCCTGAGCTTTAGCTCAATTTCACAGGGATAGACTTTGAGTCAAACCCTGACTAATTTACCTTGGCTATTATTATTTCTTCTTCGAGCCACCCGGTTTTGCGATGGAATCCCTCATACCTGTATCGGCCTCAATATTTTTCATCCGGTAGTAATCCATGATACCAAGATTCCCTGATCGGAATGAATCAGCCATAGCCAACGGGACCTGGACTTCTGCTTCGATCACTTTTGCACGGGCTTCCTGGGCTTTTGCCTTCATTTCCTGTTCCAGTGCAATAGCCATGGCTCTTCTCTCTTCTGCCTTAGCCTGTGCAATATTTTTATCAGCATTTGCCTGGTCCATTTGAAGTACGGCGCCAATGTTTTTACCAATATCGATATCGGCAATATCAATGGAAAGGATTTCAAATGCTGTACCTGCATCAAGCCCTTTATCCAGAACCAGCTTAGAAATAGAATCGGGATTCTCGAGTACGGCCTTATGTGAATCGGCAGATCCGATGGAAGAAACGATGCCCTCACCAACCCGGGCAAGTACTGTTTCTTCACCCGCCCCTCCAACCAGTTGCTTAATATTTGCTCTTACCGTAACCCTTGCTTTGGAAACCAACTGGATTCCATCCTTGGCTACGGCAGTAACCGCGGGAGTGTCGATTATCTTAGGATTCACCGACATTCGAACGGCTTCTAAAACATCCCGGCCCGCCAGGTCGATAGCTGTTGCCATATTGAACGGGAGCTCGATATTGGCTTTCGTTGCTGAAACAAGAGCGTGCACAACCTGCTGAACCCTTCCGCCGGCAAGGTAATGCGCCTCCAGATCATCCCGCAAGACAGTTACTCCTGCCTTAGTACCCTCGATAAGAGCGCCAACAATAATGGATGGCGGGACCTTCCTCCAGCGCATAAATATTAACTGGAGTAAGGAAATCCTTACCCCGGAAACCAATGCCTGAAACCACAAGCCTATTGGTATAAAATAGAGAATTATCCATATCAGGATGAGAGCCCCGATAATAATTATTACATACAATCCAATTCCTTCTACCATAGCTGTTTAATTTTTAGATTTAACAATTAATTTATTTTTTAACACTTTTATTATTTCAATCCTGGTTTTCTGATCGATGAATTTATCCTGCGATTTGGCTTCATAATACTCACCGTTCACGAATACTTTACCCATGGGATTAAGCCGTGTTACCGTTTCGCCCATGTCACCGACGTTTACCTTACTTTCACTTTTCTCATCATCAACAACATTTACTTTCCCTTCAATTTTAGTATGCAGCATAACTTTTTTCCATGTTCTTGACTTTAATACTAAATAAATAGTAAAAAAAACAAAAATGGCTGTACCCAGAAGGGTATAATTTCCTATTGCAGACCCGTGGTAATGATACGACATAATTACACTACCTATTATAAGGATCGCCCC
>JAUWBB010000182.1 GCA_030605195.1 Bacteroidota bacterium | reverse complement strand
TAATCATTTCCATAACGATTCCGGATACAACCCCTGGCCGACCAATTCTTTCAATCTCCTCACAACAGCAGGTTTATCTTCCCTGTATGTTACACCAAACCATTTATCCCCGCTTTCCAAAACCTTTATCCTTGCTTGTTTATTTTGTATTAATTCCGTAATCATAATGGGTATAAGAAATTCAGCTTTGGGGTTATCTGGATTTTTTTGAATAAACTTTCTGAAATAGTTTTCCAGATAATCAAAGATCGAGGGTTTAAACCCCCAAAGATTCATTGAAACAATTTCCTTTCCGGTTAATTCAACCTGTTGCCCATTTTTTTCAGTGAAAACAATTTTGTCGTTTAACTTTTCGATACTGGTACGTTCGGTAACCACATTCAGAAAATTGTTATGGCCGGTTTTACAAACTCCTCTTGAAACATGTCCGTATTCGGATAAGGTTTTATCCAGTTGATAGCCAACCATGCAAAAATCTGTTTTACTTTCGGATGAAACGAGATAATCCGCCAGGATCCTAAAAGAATTTCTTCCATAAAAGTCGTCAGCATTGATCGCTGCAAAAGGTTCATTTATTTTGTCAACAGCAACTAAAACAGCATGCCCGGTACCCCATGGTTTATCTCTCTCGTAGGTTACTTGTATGCCGCTTGGAACCATGTCTGTTTCCTGAAAAACATAATCTACCTCAACTTTATCTGAAAATTCCGGTAAGATTACCTCATTAAATTCTTTTTCAATATCCTGCCTGATTACAAAAACAATCTTTCCGAAATCTGCTTTCAAGGCATCGTAAATGGAATAGTCCATAATGGTTTCTCCTGACGGACCAACGTTGTCAAGTTGTTTAAATCCTCCATAACGACTGCCAATTCCGGCTGCAAGTATCAGAAGTGTAGGTTTCACGTTTTTTAGTTCAATAAAATTTAAAATTCGTGCAATAATAAAAAAAATACTTTAAAAAACTGAATAGACACGAATTTATTTATAAAGCTTCCTTATCTTCGCCTAAAATTGTAAAAATTATGAGTCGCTATACTGTCATTGGTGTGATGTCCGGAACTTCGCTCGACGGATTGGATATTGCTTTATGCCAATTTGAAAAGAAATCGAACAAATGGAATTTCAGAGTTCAGGAAGCTGAAACAGATCCTTATTCCAGAGAATGGAAACAACAACTCACCTATGCCATAAAATTAAACGGACAGGAATTAATTAAACTTGACAGTACATATGGCGCATATATCGGTGAGAAGGTTAATCAATTCCTGAAAAAACATCCGATCCGGATTGATTTTATTTCCTCACACGGACATACCGTTTACCATCAACCGGAAAAGGGGGTTACTTTTCAAATAGGAAACGGTGCAGATATTTTGGCTAAATCAGGTATCACCACTATTTCAAATTTCAGAACGGTTGATGTTGCCCTTGGCGGACAAGGAGCTCCTCTTGTCCCTGTTGGAGATGAACTATTATTCCCTGAATACAAATATTGTCTTAACCTGGGCGGAATTGCAAATATTTCTTTCAAACAAAAAGGAAAAAGAATTGCATCTGACATTTGCCCGGTTAATATGGCTATAAATTACCTGATGCAGAAAGTAAACAAGGAAATTGACAAAGACGGCGAAATGGCAAAGGAAGGTATACTCATTCCACAACTTCTTGTACAACTTAATAACCTTGCTTTCTATAAAAACCCCGGTCCAAAATCCATTGGCAGAGAATGGTTTGAATCGGAATTTATGCCTATTTTAGATAAACATGATTTTGGCCTCAGAGACCTCCTGAGAACTACTTATGAACATATCACTACTCAGATTACCATCGCAACTGAAAGTTCAGTTAAAAAACCGGTGCTTATTACAGGTGGCGGAGCACATAATAAATTCTTAATTGACCTGCTTAAAGCAAAAACCAATCATCAAATCATTATACCTGACAAACAAATCATAGATTTCAAAGAAGCCCTTGTCTTCGCATTTCTCGGTGTATTAAGAATGCGGCATGAAATCAATTGCCTGGCCTCCGTTACCGGAGCAAAAAAAGATAGTGTCGGAGGATGTGTTTATGGAACGATGAAAGATGAGTGATGAACGATTGACGAATTTCGAATTTTCTAATAAACCATAATTATTTCTAAAATCGATGTTCCTTGTTCGATATTCAAAAAATGAAATCGTGTATTTGTTTGATATTCTTCATTTTATGCAAATTATTATTTTTATAACTAATTAAAATCTCAGTAATTAATTAATCTGAGAAACGTCAGTAAATAAGAATCAACCACCTCCCCCTCCCTCCGGTCGGGTACTTCCGTCAAATGCCGGACAGGCCTCCTTATCTAAGGAGGAGAATTTTGTTAGTATAATTAAACAGTTGTTATAAAAAACGAAAACTTATGGAAAATTTCATTGCCTATAATCCAACCAAAATACACTTCGGGAAAGACATTACTGACTCCCTGGGCGAAGTGGTGAAACAATACGGAAACAATGTATTACTGATTTACGGTAAGGGATCAGTTATTAAATATGGCTATTACGACCGTATAATTACACCGCTTAAAGCAATAAAAGTAAAAATAACGGAGTATTCCGGAATTAAACCCAATCCTGTTGTTGAAGATGTGGATAGTGCGGTTGAGCTGAGCCTGAAAGAAAACGTTGAAATGATTGTGGCCCTGGGAGGCGGAAGTGTAATTGATACGGCAAAAATTATTTCCCTGTGTATACCGGGCCGATTTAAAGGATGGGATGTAATGAAAAGAAAAGTTGAACCATCCTCAGCAATACCTCTTATTGCCGTTTTAACACTTTCAGCAACAGGCACTGAAATGAATGGCGTTGCTGTTATACAGAATCATACAACACAGGAAAAAATTGGGTATTTTAATGAACTGGCTTATCCAAGGCATTCCTTTCTGGATCCTCAGTTTACAGCAACAGTACCTTTCGAATATACTTCTTTTGGAATAGTCGATCTGATAACCCATGCTTTGGAGGCATACTTTGGAAAAGGTGATGTATCACTCTCGGATCGATTTGTATTCTCAATTATAAAGGATGCAATGCATTATGCTCCTCTTCTATTAAACGATCTTGAAAATTATGAATACAGGGCAAACATAATGCTTAATGCAACTTGTGCACTTAACGGTATAACCAACTATGGTAAGAAAAACGGTGATTGGGGAGTTCATGCAATAGGCCATCAGCTCTCACTGCTCTATGATGTGCCCCATGGCGCCTCATTATCCATTGCATATCCCGCCTGGTTAAGATTACATAAAAACAGAATACCGGATAGAATTTTACAACTGGGTGAAAAACTTTTCAACACGAACACTGTTGAAAAAACCATAGAACAGCTAATCAGATTTTTTGTTTCGGTAAAAAGTCCGGTTCATCTAATCGATATTGGTATTGAAAATTGTAAAAAGGCTGAAATTATTGAACTCATGAATAAAAATAAGATAACAGGACTGAACCACAATTTATCGAAGGAAGATCATGCAAGTCTTGTTAATTATATGATGTAGTGTTTCACTTAATAAATTTCTTTCAAGCCCTACGGGCTGCAAGGTTCTATATAGTCTTGATCTCCAGTGAGTAAACTCACTGCCTGCCCGACTGACAGCGGTCAGGCGGGGCTATTGTCTATAAGTCACTTTTGTACCATAATTTCACCACAACTTTAGTCATTACTTTCAAATTGCTGTTTAGCAGTTTTTAAATCTTTTCCTATTTTTGTGGATTCAGTTTAACACTATAAACACAATTGCGTAATGAAAAAAATAATTATTCTGATTTTCACGGTTTTCCTTTCATTAATAATGAGTAACAAAACCGGCTACAGTTGCACCAATTTTCTTATCACAAAGGGTGCATCAACTGATGGTTCAACCATGATCACCTATGCGGCAGATTCTCATGTATTATATGGCGAGCTCTATTTTCGTCCTGCAGCAGATTATCCGGAAGGTTCTATTTTTGAAGTGTATGAATGGGATACAGGAAAATTCTTAGGAAAGATCAAACAGGTTAAGCACACGTATTCCGTAGTTGGAAACATGAATGAATTTCAGGTTGCTATTGGTGAAACAACGTATGGCGGCCGTCCGGAGCTGAGAAACAGGGAGGGAATTCTCGATTATGGCGGTTTAATGTACATCTCACTTCAAAGGGCAAAAAGTGCCAGGGAGGCTATAAAAGTAATTGCCGAACTTATGGCTGAATATGGATACTACAGTTCAGGGGAATCTTTCTCGATTTCTGATCCCAGGGAAGTATGGATCATGGAATTGATCGGGAAAGGAAAAGGGAACAAGGGCGCTGTCTGGATTGCCAGGAGGATCCCCGACGGTTATATTTCAGGACACGCGAACCAGGCAAGAATTACTACTTTTCCGTTAGAGGATGGTAAAACCTCGATCAGTTCAAAAAACCTTGATAAAATCTTTGATCCGGAAATTGAAACGGTTTATGCAGAAGATGTGATTTCGGTGGCAAGGGAAAAAGGCTATTTTACAGGCAAGGATAAAAATTTTAGTTTTTCTGGAGCTTATGCTCCTGTAGATTTTGGCGGTGCACGATTTTGTGAAGCACGGGTATGGGCAGCTTTTAACCGGGTTAAGGATGGAATGGAAAAATATCTTGATTATGCCATGGGAGAAAACCCGGGCAACAAGATGCCTCTTTGGATCAAACCGGATAAAAAACTTTCGGTTCATGATGTGATGGAACTGATGAGGGATTATTATCAGGATACTCCTATGGATATGACAAAGGATATTGGGGCTGGTCCGTATAGTTGTATTGTCAGATGGAGGCCACTGTCATGGGAAGTTGACGAAGAAAGGTATTTTAACGAACGGGCTACTTCAACCCAACAAACCGGATTCTCATTTGTTGCCCAGTGCAGAGACTGGTTACCTGATCCAATCGGTGGAATCCTGTGGTTTAGTGTTGATGATTCATACTCAACAGTCTATACTCCCATGTATTGTGGGATGACCGAAATTCCATGGTCATATGCTGTTGGCAATGGCTCAATGATGGAATTCAGTAACGATGCCGCTTTCTGGGTTTTCAACCAGGTATCGAATTTCGCCTATACGCGATATAATCTGATAATTCCTGAAATCCAGGCAAAGCAAAGAGAACTCGAAAAGAAATTTATTGAGTCGGTTCCCTATGTAGATAAAATTGCCGCCGAACTTTACAAAAAGGATAAAAGTCTTGGCAGGCAATTTATCACTGATTACTCGGTTAACCAGGGAGACAATACCGTAAACGAATGGAAAAAACTATATATCCACCTCTTTACACGTTTTATGGACGGAAATGTAAAGGAGCCGGATCCCGGTCAGAAAAACCCCAAACTGCAACAGCCCGGATACGGTAACGAGTGGTACAAGAAAATTATTGAAGAAACAGGCGATAAATTCAAATATAAAGGGGAAGGACATTAAATTGAATAAAGCCTGCTAAAGCAGGCTACTTCAATTTATAGTCTGATTCTTTTTTCTAGCACCAGGTTGAAACCTGGTGTTAAACGTATCCGGAATTTAAATCGACCATTGTAGCTCTTTAAAACAAAGTAAGGACAATATCCGGCTAACACCATGCTTCAGCATGGTATCACGAAAGGCAATATATAACAGGAGTACAGCCCGCTTCCAGCGGGCTTCATTATATAACTACCAACTTTGCTCAATTGAAAATCAGATCTAATCTTTTATTATTTATTCATGAAGTTATTACTTATCAAAAAAATATTTGTAATATTGCGGTCGTTTTTATCCTGAAAAATTCTTCCGAACTTTTCAGGAAGTTATAAGTTATTAGTTATAGGTTAAGAAGACTATCAAGAACAGAATACCAGGATGGACTTAATGAAAATTGTTGAAAAAGAATTTGCTGTCGAAAATGATTTTCCTGAATTCAAGGCCGGAGACACAATTACCGTTCATTATAAAATAATAGAAGGAAACAAGGAAAGGATACAGCAATTCCGGGGAGTTGTACTTCAAAGAAAAGGTAGTGGAACTACGGAAACATTTGCAGTAAGAAAGATGTCAGGGAATATTGGTGTTGAGCGGATATTTCCCACTGCTTCTCCATTTATTCAAAAAATCGAAATAAACAAACGTGGTAAGGTAAGAAGAGCAAGGATTTTTTATTTACGAAAATTAACCGGTAAAAAAGCAAGGATCAGGGAGAAAAAATTCTAAGAAAATTCATAAACAAACCAAAGGCCTCAAATGAGGCCTTTTTTGTTATCTAAAAGAATATAGTTTCACAAATTGGTTAAAAAAACCCTTAATTTTTCAGGCTTCATAAATAATTAGTCTACAGTCGGCCCGCCCGTACCGAACGGTACCTGCCCGAAAGAATGAATTCTTTCATTCAGGCGGACGTTCGGGCGGGCAGTCTACAAAAAAGTAAATAACAATCAAACAATTATAACACAATAATAAATATTAAAAATCACAAATGACAAGCACCAAAATACA
>JAUWBB010000301.1 GCA_030605195.1 Bacteroidota bacterium | reverse complement strand
GCTCAGACTAAAAAAGCATTTTCAGTGGTAGCATCTTTAGTACGAATACACCTGATCAGCATGCTGGATGTTTGTGAATTGCTCAGAAGTACACATCGTAGTTACCATAAAGTGCGTGGATCGCCAGCTGATTCATTACAGTTAAGCTTATTTGGTGTAAAAACAGGGGGAGGTCACTTTTAAAAATAAAAGATTGATGCCCATTTTATGGGCGATACAGAACGAAAATTATCAAGAAAAGAATTTAGTCGGACAATAGTGATAAAGTATTATTAAAATAATAAAATGTTACCCGTAAGTCCAAAAATTAAGTTTTTAATAAGGATTAATAAACAGAAATATTGCTGAAAGCGCAGACAGGCCGTCCGTTCAGATCAATTCCCTGAATAACAATGTTATACTTGGTTTTTAATTTGGAACTCTCAAACGGAACTGAAATTTTCCCATCGTTCATTGTATTCACGTATGGGTTTCAGTATATGGTAGTCTGGTATGAACTTAATTGATTTTCCAGGCTTTGGTCAGACCAGTCTTTACCTGAATCACCTTTTTTTGTTGTGATTTCTATGACCCCATTGCTGTTAAAGCCTGAATATATAAGCATGTCAACCGGATCAGTGTAAATTTGTATATCATATATATCATGAGGATTCAACGCATTTAATACATTCGTACTCGTTCCCCATTTTTGCCCGTCCACAACAATCAGAGCACCTGCCTGAAATAAAAATGAATTTAGTTCGCGAAAGACAATTTTATCACCGCCTAAAAGTTCATAGGGCCTTATGGTCCTGATGACATCCAGAATAGAATTACCTGAACCCAATGACTTCTGTAGCTGCTCAATTCTCCCAAGTTTATGATTTTTTGTGCCAGGTCTCCTTAAAATGCTTTTGTTTACGGATAAAAACTCCGGTAAAACAGGATCATCTTTTAAAATATATTTATAAAAAAATTGATCTGTTTCGACTTTTTCAACAAGTTTGTTATAATCACCCAATTGAAAAAGTTCTTTTATTTCTTGGCTGAAGTCTTTAGCAATCCTTCGCTCAATCGTATAATTTTCAATGTTCCGGACCATCTTCCAGTCATATTTTTCTTCCTTTAAGGTAAGCATAAAACAATCAATAATCTCATATGCCTCTTTTGTAGGTTTTATCAGGTAACCGGGTAGTAAAATGTTTTCTTTAGTTGAAGGACCTAACGTGAAATAAGAAAAAATATCAGGGGCATTGTTCCAGTTTGGATTGAGATTGGCATCAGTTACCGCAACACTTAAGTCAGCAGGTGCAGGGTCTCCATCATGATGCTGAACCCGGATACTTAAATTGATCTCTTCGTGTGATTTGTAGGTATTCTTTGAAGTATTAACCTCGACATAATGATTTGGTTTATTTAAAAAGACTGCTCTTTGAGCGATTGGTTGTCCGTTGATATCGAAAATAGTACACCGTATTTTCCCTCCCGGAAGGTCTTTAACAGGGATTTTAAAAGTAAATATATTTTTTAGAAGAAAGCTATCGTACCAAACCAACTGACCTTCCATTTCTAAAATACAATGGCTAAAATCAGGTGAATTTTGCCGGTTGTCACTTATTTTGAATGAAAGGAAATCGTTCGTGGCATTTTCAAGGGATAATACGATTCCCCTGGCAAATGGTTCAGGTAAATCATAGATTTGATCAATGCCGTGTGGATAAGTTATTTTAACTTTTAAGGGGTTGTTTATCTCAGGATTAATTGTAAAATAACCTATTCCTTTTTTGAGGCTTTTAAATATTGTTACGATTTTGTTACTCTTTTCAAGTATTTGACCTTCAATATCCACCGGATTACCGAGAAGGTCAGTAGCTTTGAAACTGACTTTCGTTTCAAGTCCGTTGATAAAATTCCCGCTCTCAGGAAAGAACTCAAGATTTATGGTTGGTTTTTGTGAGGGAATAATAATGCTGTTTCTCTCAGTAATCCCCGTGTATATTACAGTTACTTCGACTGAAACCGTTGAATCCTCTTTGTATCTATGCAAGTTGGCTTTTATTACAGCTTTACCGGCCTTATCACTTTTTCCTTTCCCGAAGGTGTAAGGTTCTCCGGTTAATTTTACAATATAAGCAAACGATTTATTACGGAATGGTTTTCCATCTGACTTTACCAGGTGAACATTAACGATTGCCTCTTCCTGTAGATAAAAAAGTGTATCGGGGATAGAAAGCTTTACGAAGATATTTGGAATGTCAATTTTTTTCAGAAAAATATTCTTTGCGAAAACATTTTCCGGATTGCCCTTTTGCATCAGGTCGGTATAATCGATAAATGTATATTTCCCTTCGTTTAGTGTTTTATGCAAGGTGATTTTACCGGCTGCCTGACCATTTCCAATTTTAAAGATATAGTTTGCAGTTTCTTCTCCATCAGAATCAAGAAGGATCAAATACAGGTATTGACTTAACAGGCTGGGGTGTATTGAATAGACATCCTTAACATATGCCTTGAAAAACAGATCCTCCCCCGGTACATAGACATTTTTATCGGTTTGTATATAGACAATTCCTTTTGGAAACTTTTTTTTATATTTTTCAATTTCCCCGGTCAGGGTTTTATAAAATTTTTCTTCATCAGTGGCAGTCTGCAGGGAAAAAAGTCCTGCCAGTATTAATCCTGGAATTCTTAATTTCGTTATTAAGGCCATTTTTATTTTCGATTAAAGGATTGACCAGAAAGAAGCCTCCTTAATATTCTTCCGGAATTTTTGAAAACTACTGTTAGTATGGAAAGTGGAAAACATCTTCCTTTTTATAAAGATACGAATAAATAAACAATTATGAAAGGAAGTTGAAAATAGGCTAATTTAAAATAGTAACAAATCGGGAAAAAAGGAATGAGAGCCGTGCCACGGTTGGAACCGTGACATGGCTTTTACTGCTTCTTAATTAGTTTTATAAGGATATTTGATGTTTGCCAGTTCTTTGTTTGCTTGTATAATTTTGTTTTTAAGGGTCCCTTTAAAACCCAGAATTTTCCGATTCAGGGTTTCATCACCTGCTGCCAAAATTTGTACGGCTAAAATACCGGCATTTCTTGCCGCGTTTACACCTACGGTAGCGACCGGAATTCCCGGAGGCATTTGAAGAATGGATAAGATCGAATCCATTCCCTCGAGCGAGACTTTTATCGGAACACCAATTACCGGAACATGTGTTTGGGCAGCAATTACTCCCGGAAGGTGAGCTGCCATTCCGGCGCCCGCAATAATAACCCTGATACCTTTTGAATAAGCTGATTTGGCAAATTTTTCCACTTCATCAGGTGTACGGTGTGCTGATAAGGCATTTATCTCAAAAGGTATCATAAAATCATTCAGGATTTTCGCTGCCTCTTCCATGACGGGCAGATCCGATGTGCTACCCATTATAATGCTGACGATTGCTTTCATTCCGTAATATTTTTAAGTTTTTGATTCTTGCTTACAGGATAAAGATAGTGATTTTGTTATTGAAGTGAAACTGGAATAACAAAGTTAACTAACGGGTTAATTCAATAATTTGTACTTTCGTAAAAAACCTATGTAAAAAACTATCTGCCCGCTTGCGGAAAACAAACCTTTATGAAGTAATATCATGAATACAGTTACTTTATTGGACCAGGACTTCGAATTGCTAATCCCTGCCGTTGAGATTGAACAGGCTGTTTCCCGTATTGCACAACAGATAAATCGTGATTTAAAAGGCAAAGATGTCGTTTTTATCGGAATTTTAAATGGGGCTTTTATGTTTGCTGCCGAATTGTTAAAACAAATAGATCTTACATGTCAGATTTCTTTCCTGAAACTGGAATCTTATTCAGGGACTTCATCAACCGGTATGGTTACCAGCCTTATTGGCCTTGGTGTGGATATCAGTAATTGTACAGTGGTAGTTCTTGAGGATATTGTGGATACCGGACTTACTATTGCCAATATAGTAAAGCAGCTTGAACGTCATAAAACTTCAGAACTTAAGATTGCAACACTTTTATTTAAACCTGAAGCATATAAAGAAAAAGTTAAACTGGATTATGTTGGTATTGAAATTCCAAATAAATTTATTGTCGGTTTTGGATTGGATTATAATGGGTTTGGGAGAAACCTGAAGGAGATTTATGTAATTAAGAAGTAAAAAAGAAAATTTTGAACAATTTTTGTAACTAATCAGTGTACTGTAAATTTGCAATAATTTTGAGAGAATTCAATATATTTTGCTTGTTTTTAGTAACAGTATCTGTAATTGACCGTAGAACAGCAAAGTTGTATCCTCCTGTTGGCGATTTAAACTGCCC
>JAUWBB010000292.1 GCA_030605195.1 Bacteroidota bacterium | reverse complement strand
ATGCGTTTATTCTTTTCAGGGCGATCTTTCTAGGGGATATGACATAGTAAAGTCGAAAAAGTTCTACGTAATCAGATCTTTTTTGAATGTCTGTTTCAGCGAGGGAGAAAAATGGTATATTTGTATCGGGTATTGTAAAATTTTACAGAAATATCTTCAATACCGTAATCCGTCAAAAAAAACCCAACTAAAAATTATCCAATAATTATTAACATTACTGAATATTAACCTTGTTTTAATTAATTTTAAAATTGCTTTTTTCGGGAATTTTGAGCTAATACTTAAACTATCAGACTATTAATGGAATGAAGGATTTTATTCATTTACACGTTCACACCCAATACTCGATTTTGGACGGCGCATCAAACATTTCGGTATTGATGAACAAGGTTAAAGAATATGAAATGAAGGCTGTTGCTATTACCGATCATGGCAATATGTTTGGTGTTAAAGCATTCCATAACATAGCCCGACGGAACGGAATTAAGTCAATTATAGGATGTGAAGTGTATGTTGCAAAAAACAGCAGATTTGACCGTACGGAAAAAGAAGACAGGAGTGGTGATCATCTGATTCTTTTGGCAAAAAACAAAACTGGCTATCAAAATCTGGTAAAATTGGTTTCCTATGCCTGGATTGAAGGACATTACTATAAACCAAGGATTGACAAGGAACTTCTCGAAAAATACCATGAGGGAATAATTGCCTCGTCAGCTTGCCTTGGAGGAGAATTGCCAAAGGCTATTTTGAATGAGGGCTATGAAAGGGCTGAAGAGATCATTCTTCAATTCAGGGAATTATTTGGTGAAGACTACTATCTTGAGTTAGTTCGTCATAAAACAGGGAATCCCGAAATCGATGAGGACACTTACAAACGACAGGAAATTGTAAATGAAAAACTTATTTATTTCTCAAGAAAACACAACGTAAAATTAATTGCAACAAACGATGTTCATTTCATAAATGAAGAAGATGCAGAAGCTCACGATCGATTAATATGCCTGAATACAGGCACAGATATTAATGATCCAACACGGTTACGATACACTAAACAGGAATTTTTCAAGACAAAGGAAGAGATGAATGACCTGTTTGCTGATATTCCTGAAGCTCTTGAAAACACTTTGGAAGTTGGTGAAAAAGTTGAAAACTACAAACTCAATCATGAGCCCATTATGCCGGATTTCCCCATTCCCGGTGGATTTGAGAATGAGGATGAATATCTGAGGCATTTAACTTATGAGGGAGCCAAAGAAAGATATGATGAATTAACAGACGAAATCAAAGAAAGGATAGATTTCGAACTTTCTGTTATAAAAAAAATGGGATATCCCGGATATTTCCTTATTGTCCAGGATTTTTTAAAGGCCGCCCGGGAAATGGATGTGGTAGTTGGGCCTGGGCGTGGATCAGCTGCTGGATCTGTAGTAGCATTCGCGAACAAAATAACCGATATTGATCCATTGAAATACAATTTATTGTTTGAGCGCTTCCTTAATCCTGACAGAATTTCCCTTCCGGATATCGATATTGACTTCGACGAAGATGGCAGGGATAGAGTGCTTAACTGGGTTGTGGAGAAATACGGAATAAACCGTGTAGCCCATATCATTACCTTTGGAACCATGGCAGCAAAAATGGCCATTCGTGATGTTGGCCGGGTTCAAAAACTCCCCCTTGCTGAAGCTGATAGATTGGCAAAATTAGTGCCGGAACGACCAGGAATCACACTTTCCCAGGCATACAGAGAAGTTAAAGAACTGGAAAATGCAAAAAGTTCAGCAAACGAATTGATTTCTCAAACCCTGAAATTTGCTGAAACGCTTGAAGGATCTGTCCGTCATACCGGTCTGCATGCCTGCGGGATTATTATCGGCAAAAAAGATCTTATCGAATATTTACCGCTTTGTATTTCGAAAGAGTCTAACCTGCTCATGACCCAGTACGATGGGAACTACGTTGAGGATGTTGGAATGCTTAAGATGGATTTCCTGGGACTAAAAACCCTGTCAATCATCAAAGATGCCATTACGAATATAAAAGATTCAGTAGGAATTGAAATTGATATAAATAATATTCCGCTTGACGATAAAAAAACCTATGAGCTTTACAGCAGGGGAGAAACAACAGGTTTGTTTCAGTTTGAATCATCCGGGATGAAAAAATACCTCAGGGAATTAAAGCCTAATCGTTTTGAAGACCTGATTGCCATGAATGCTTTATATCGACCGGGACCAATGGAATATATACCAAGCTTTATAAAAAGGAAACACGGCAGGGAAAATATCCTTTACGATCTTCCGGTTATGAGAGAGTACCTGGAAGACACGTATGGAATTACGGTTTACCAGGAACAGGTAATGCAGCTTTCCCAGGCTATGGCCGGATTTTCAAGAGGCCAGGCAGATTTTTTAAGGAAAGCTATGGGAAAGAAACAAAAAAAAGTTATGGATGACCTCCAGGAGAAATTTATTGAAGGGTGTAAAAAAAACGGCTACAATGAAAACAAAATAATAAAAATCTGGAAGGATTGGCAAGCTTTTGCACATTATGCTTTCAATAAATCACATTCAACCTGCTATGCATATGTTTCATACCAAACTGCCTATCTAAAATCAAATTATCCCGCTGAATTCATGGCCGCTGTCCTAAGCCGGAATATCAACGACATAAAAAAAATAACAATCCTTATGTCGGAAATAAGACGTATGGGTATTTCTGTTTTAGGTCCTGATGTAAACGAAAGTTTTTTAAAATTTATGGTTAACAAGGATGGCAATATTCGGTTTGGTTTAGGAGCAATAAAAGGTATGGGAGAAAATGCTGCTCACACTATAATAAAAGAAAGAAAAAGCAACGGTAATTATAAAGATTGTTTTGACTTCGTGGAACGAATAAATCTATATTCAGTTAATAAAAAAAATATTGAAGCCCTTGCAATAGCCGGAGCTTTTGATTGTTTCCCTGATGTTAAACGCGGGCAATATTTTGCCCTCGATAAGAAAGGGAGTTCATTTATTGAAAGTCTGGTCAGATACGGAAACAAAGTTCAGAATGAAAAAAGAACATCTCAAAAATCCTTATTCGAAGAGAGTGCCGGATTTAAATTTATGCAACCTGAAATACCAAAAGCAGAGGATTGGCCAAAGCTCAAACGATTAAATAAAGAAAAAGAAACCATTGGAATTTTTTTATCGGCTCATCCTCTCGACGATTATAAATTTGAAATAGAACACTTCTGTACGGCTACACTCTCTCAGTTTAATGATCTTGAAAGCCTGAAGGGAAAGGAATTAATCATTGCAGGAATTGTTACAGGGGTCAAAATCGGAACCGCGAAAACAGGCCGTCCTTATGGGTTCATAACGTTACAGGATTATTCGGATTCTTACCGGTTTGCCCTCTTTAATACCGTCTATGTAGAATTCAGTAAATTTTTTACCGAGGGTTATCACCTCCTTTTTAAAGGAAAAATCCAACCCAACCCTTATAGTAATAATGAACTGGAATTTAAAGTAAAAAGCATCAATCTTCTGTCGGATGTAAAAGATGAAATGATTCATACTGTATCCTTGAATTTTCCTGTTAATACCATTACGTCTGAATTTATTAAAGACTTTGAGGAAGCATCCGGTGCAGGTAATGGAAAAGTAAAACTAAAATTACGTGTTTACGACCCTGGTGAAAAACTTAGTATTAACTTCTTTTCAAGGAGCAGGAAAATAAATCTTACCGGGGAATTTATCCGTTTTCTGAAAGATTATCCCGTCATTGAATTAACCATTAATTAAATTCACATAACGGTTTTGTGTATTAATGGGGTTAGTTTATCTTTGCGAAAATTCTTTGAGTAAAATTTCAAAAATATTTTAGTTAATCATTTAAAAATTTTCCTTATGACTATTGAGGTAACTGATTCCAATTTCGATGAAATAGTATTAAAATCTGACAAACCGGTTATTGTTGATTTTTGGGCAGAATGGTGCGGACCTTGCAGGATTGTTGGACCAATATTAAGTGAACTCGCAGAAGAATATCAGGATAAGGCCATTGTTGCAAAACTTGATGTCGACAGCAACCCTGGAATTTCAGCAAAATACGGGATAAGAAATATTCCCACCATTTTGTTCTTTAAAAATGGAGAAAATGTTGACAAACAGGTTGGGGCTGTTCCAAAAAGCAGCATCGAATCCAAGCTCCAGGCTTTATTGTAGAAAAATCATTTCACTATCACAAGGCATGGATTATTTCTGTGCCTTTTTTTTAAGTATTTCATTCAGCCTGCAAACCTGAAGCTTTTCGAAAAGCACATAACAAAGTAGTTGCCACTGGGATAAGTTGTTGGTTTTTTATCTTACTCTGCTGCCAATGAATAAAATATCATCAATCTGGGGTAGGTTACCTTTCCATTCCTCAATTTT
>JAUWBB010000232.1 GCA_030605195.1 Bacteroidota bacterium | reverse complement strand
GGGCAGTTTAAATCGCCAACAGGAGGATACAACTTTGCTGTTCTACGGTCAATTACAGATACTGTTACTAAAAACAAGCAAAATATATTGAATTCTCTCAAAATTATTGCAAATTTACAGTACACTGATTAGTTACAATTAATCTAATTAACCTAATTCACCTAATTTCTAAATAAATCCAAAAAACCAAGTCCCAATTGGGTTATTTGGAATTAAAGATTTGGAGTGGAAGTAAACGAAATTATTCCCCGCCCGAACGTACAGTTCGGTACGGGCGGGCATCAAGACAAATAAAACTCAATACCAGCTAAAAAAAATCATTTTGTAAACCAATGATAATAACCTTAATAATAATACATTAGATAATTATAATAGAAAAATATGCTTAAGATTTTTAAAATCAGCATAAAATAGTAGTAATTAGATATAATTTGTCCAAAGGACTCCCACGGAGAGGCTAAGAAACCTTAGCCTTAGCCTCAGCACGCTGTCGCTGAAGCTTTAGCGTAGGCGCCCTTAGCCTTTTATAAGATATGTTTTATTATATACACATACCTTATTGTAAATCAATAAACAATTTTGAACTTAGCCCCGATGGCTATCGGGGCGATCTCATGAACGAAGTGAATAAATTCCAATACGTTTAATATATCTTGCTAATGGGTAAGTACTTGTACATTGTCAGACACGGAAAATCGGACTGGAGTAATCCAGACCTAAAAGATATTGACAGGCCACTGAAAGGCCGGGGAATCAGGGATGCTGCTAAAATGGCAAAGAATCTTAAGAATAGAAAAATATCTGTTGATCTCATATTAACAAGCCCGGCAACAAGAGCTTTTAATACAGCAACAATATTCACAAGGGAGATGAACCTGCCAACTACCAAAATTCAAATAAAAGAAGACTTGTATTTTTCAGGTACGAAAGAAATTCTACAAATTATTAAAAAAACTTCGAATGATATAAATTCTTTGATGATATTCGGTCATAATCCTGATTTTACTGGTCTGGCAAATTTTTTCGTGCCGGATTATATTGATAATGTTCCAACATCAGGCGTTGTAGGGCTTGAATTCGAAACAGACGATTGGCAAAAAACAGATAAAACAAATCTTAAAAAATATTTTTTTGAGTATCCTAAAAAACTCAAGAAACATTAGAAATGATGTCCGGTGTTTCCACCTGGCATTGAATGCGGATAACTTATATTATAAGAACCGTCGGTTGGAAACAACCGACAACATAAAGAATATCATATTGAAATCAAAAAAAAAAATCGTCAACCGGGAATTAAGCTGGTTGGCATTTAATCACAGGGTCCTTCAGGAAGCCGCTGATCCTTCTGTTCCACTGGTTGAGAGGATGCGGTTTTTAGGTATTTTTTCAAATAACCAGGATGAATTTTTTAAAGTTAGGGTTGCATCGGTTAAGAGAATGAAGGAATTTGAACCGGAAGCTAAAAAAATTATTGGGGGAAAACCAAAAAAAATAATTAATAAAATTCAGGAAAGGGTTATCTCCCAGGGGAAAGAATTTGATAAAATATATAAGGACATCGTTTCGGAGCTTGAAAAAGAGAATATATACATCATCAACGAAAGCCAATTGGATAAAAATCAGCAACATTTTGTAAATCATTACTTTCACGAAAATGTATTACCTGCCCTTTCTCCCATAATGCTGCACCATATTGATAGTTTTCCGGAACTGAAAGATCAAACAATATATTTTGCACTTAAATTAACAAGCAGAGAACCGGAAATTACTGATGAATACGCACTTATCGAAATACCATCCAAGGAATTACCTCGTTTTATTGTTCTTCCGGAAAAAGAGGACAGGAAGTATATCATTTTACTGGATGATGTAATTCGTACTTGTCTGAAAGATGTCTTTTCAATTTTTAATTTTGATCAATTCGAAGCCTTTACCATAAAAATCATAAGGGACGCAGAACTTGACATCGATAATGATCTTACAAAAAGTTTCCTTGAAAAAATCTCAAAAAGCGTAAAGAAAAGAAAAAAAGGACAAGCCGTAAGATTTGTCTATGATAGTACGATCCCAGATGATCTTTTGAGGTTTATTACATCCAATCTTGATTTTGACGAAAGTGATAATCTGATACCCGGAAGCAGGTATCACAATTTTAAAGATTTCATCAACTTTCCCAATATTGGAAGCGAGTCGCTAGAATACAAAAAATTATTTCCTGCCTCAATTCCAAGAATAAATACAGGTCACAGTATCCTTGACCAAATTGCAGTGGAAGATTTTCTTCTTCATTGTCCGTATCATAATTTCACCCAGTTTATTAATTTGTTGCGTGAATCCGCCATTGATCCGAATGTTACTTCCATCAGGATTACTTTGTATCGTGTGGCGAGGATCTCAAAAGTTATTAATGCCTTGATCAATGCGGCTCAAAACGGTAAGAACGTTACGGTTGTCATAGAACTCCAGGCCAGATTTGATGAGGAATCAAACATATACTGGTCAAGAAAACTGGAGGAGGTTGGTGCCAAAGTGATTTTTGGTGTCCGCGGATTTAAAATCCATTCCAAGTTAATATTGATTACCAAAAAAGAAGAAAGCAAACAGGTTCACTATGGATGCATTGGTACCGGGAATTTCCACGAAGGCACAGCAGGAGTTTATTCTGACATATTTCTATTTACTGCCGATCCGCGCATCACACAAGAGATTCGAAAGGTTTTCAAATTTATTGAAAATCCTGTCAAACCCATTATGTATAAACATCTCATCGTTTCGCCGGTGTATGCAAGACGAAGGCTAAATGCTTTGATAAACAGTGAAATTAAAAACGCCAGGGAAGGTAAAAAAGCATATATGATCCTTAAATTGAATAGCTTGGTTGATAGGGACATGATCAATCAGCTTTATAAGGCAAACAAAGCCGGAGTAAAGATCACATTGTTGATCAGGGGTGTTTGTTCACTGATTCCCGGAATACAGGGGATGAGTGAAAATATTGAAGCATTTAGCATTGTTGGACGATATCTTGAGCACTCCAGGATTTTAATATTTTGCAACAATAATGATGAACTGTATTACATAAGTTCTGCAGATTGGATGATACGAAACTTCGACCACCGGATTGAAGTAACTTCCCCGGTATATGATCCGAAGTTGAAACATGAGCTGCGGAAAATCATTGATCTTCAACTTTCTGATAATGTAAAAACCAGAATTATTAACGACACGCAGGATAATCAATACAAGAGATCCGTTTCAGGGAAAAAGATCAATTCACAAATTGAACTGTATCATTTAATCAGCAGAAAACAGTTGTACATTTAAAGGTGTCCGTTATTATGGGGTCGGTCAAAAATGTAGCTTTTTATACTTTGGGATGTAAGTTGAATTTTTCTGAAACTTCCACTATAACCAGGTCTTTCATTAATAACGGGTTTCAAATTGTTCCATTCAGTGCAAAAGCTGATGTCTACATTATCAATACCTGTACTGTAACCCAGACAGCCGATAAAAAGTGCAGGCAGATTATAAGAAAAGCCATTAAAACCAATCCGGATGCATTTATAGCTGTAACCGGTTGCTATACACAATTAAATCCAAATGAAATAGTAAACATTACCGGTGTAGATGCAATTCTGGGAAATAATGAAAAATTTAAAATTCTTGCCCTGCTGGACAACTTCCGGAAAGTCAAAAAAACAAAAATAATAACTGGTAAAACAAAGAAAAACATACCGTTTGCCCCTTCTTATTCACTCAGCGACAGGACACGGTCTTTTTTAAAAATCCAGGATGGTTGTGATTATTATTGCTCCTTCTGCACTATCCCTCTGGCAAGAGGTAGAAGCCGAAATCAGTCGATTTCGAAAACCCGGGAAAATGTTAAAATAATAGCTAATTCAGGAATAAAGGAAATCGTACTCACAGGAGTAAATTTGGGTGATTTTGGCAAATCAACCGGAGAATCTTTCCTTCAGCTTCTTAAAACAATAGAACTTGTGAAAGGAATCGAAAGATTCCGGATTTCCTCCCTGGAACCGAATCTTATCAGTGATGAAATTATTGAATTCATCCTCCAATCGAAAAAGTTTTTATCCCATTTTCATATCCCTCTTCAATCGGGATCGAACAAGATACTGAAACTTATGAAACGGAAGTACAACAGGGAGCTATTTTCTCAATGAGTATCAAAAATAAAATCACTTTTTCCCAATGCCGGAATTGGTGTCGACGTGATTGCTGGTTTTCCTGGTGAGACCCAAAGAGACTTTAAAGACACCTTTGATTTTCTGAATCAGCTTGATGTCTCATATCTTCATGTATTTACATACTCGGAAAGACAGAATACCCATGCAATCAGCCTGCCAAATAAATTATCGCGAGATGAAAAAAACCGCCGTAGTAAAATACTTCATGAACTTTCAGGTAAAAAAAGAAATCATTTTTACCGTGAAAACAAGGGAAATACAGCGGAAGTGCTTTTTGAGAAAACTGAAAGTAGTGGGAAAATATTTGGTTTTACTGAAAATTATATCAGGGTTGAAACTGACTTTAATAAGGAATTAATTGGCAAAATCAGGAAGGTAAGGCTAAAGGAAACTGGGGAAAAAGGATTTTACCTTGTTGATTTATTGGAATGATTGTTAACCTGAAAAATTACCTTTGGTGAGCCCTGTGAAATAGTGTCGGAGCCCTGCCCGAATAAGTCAGGCGGACACTGCTGCAAAGGCAGCATTTTATAGAGTAAGATGTTATTCCCTCCTGGATTTCCAAATGTAAGTCCCGTCCTTTTTATCAATAAAATCCATTTTCTCCCAAAATTCTTTGGCTGTGTATCGTACTCTGTCGGCGATGATTATATCAAACCTCGTCTGAAAGGTTTTGATAACCTTTTTTGCATAACCATGCCTCTCAAACTCCGGGAATATATTGATTGAATAAATGGTTAGTGTCCTGCCGACAATCAGGCTTCTGAGCTTTCCAACACGGGTACTGCCGTAATTTATATTCATCCAATTATACTTCGATTGCTGTTTGCTCTGTTCTAATACTTGAATAGTTGGTTTTTCCGACATCTTTATTTTAGGTTATCGAATCCTTGACAAAAGGAGAGAACATTTTTACCCAAATCCGGAAGATAGTATCCACCTTCTAAAATAGCAAAAATCCGTTTGTGTCCGAGCCTTTTTGAAAACTGTCTCATAAGTCTGCCAATTAAATAAAAATCAAAAGTAGTCAATTTTTTTCCAACATCTTCTATATATGTGTCAAATCCAGCCGATATTGCAATAATGTCAACGTACTGAATATTAGAAATATATTCTTCTATTATTTTAAGGTACTCAATATTATTATCGGCCATAGGGTTTAAGATTATGGCATCCTTCCACTCTGAAAGTACATCAATAGTTCCATCACCTGTATGTGTATCAAAATCTATTATAAAGGCACTTTTGATTAACTTCTTCTTTTT
>JAUWBB010000094.1 GCA_030605195.1 Bacteroidota bacterium | reverse complement strand
GGGCAGTTTAAATCGCCAACAGGAGGATACAACTTTGCTGTTCTACGGTCAATTACAGATACTGTTACTAAAAACAAGCAAAATATATTGAATTCTCTCAAAATTATTGCAAATTTACAGTACACTGATTAGTTACAATTATTTTATTATATTAATTAAATTTCTATGAAAAAAATAGCAGTTTTAGTGATTATTTGGAATATTTTCAAGTAATTCGGATGAGTAAATGCAATAAATCGTGAATTACGTGGTACGATCATGCTGGATCTTCATAATTTTGCTCACTTTAATGGGTTTATCCCGCCCGGGGTTATCTGCTTTTGGTCCCGACACCACCCGCATTGATACCAGCGACTATATCCCTTCCTATGACGATTATAATTTACTTGTTGCAGCTTATAAAGGATACAGCAGTGAAGTATTGCGACTATTAAACAAGGGAGCGGATGTAAATGCTAATACCAACGAAGGTATTACACCCTTAATGTATGCGGCTGATAATGGCGATATACAAACAACCAGGATACTGGTGCTAAACGGTGCCGACATTAACCGCAAACCCCATAATGGAGTTACAGCGCTTTTAAGTTCAACTTTAATTAATCATCTTGATATTGCCGAATTTCTCATCAGAAATGGTGCCAACATTAATGATACAGATGCACAAGGGATTTCTCCCCTAATGTATGCAGTTATTTATAATTATCCGGTATTGTGTGATATGTTGATCTATTATGGCGCTGACATCCATCAAACAGATAATGAAGGAAATAATCTTTTGATACTGGCTGTATTTATGAATAATCCGGAAATAGTTGAAATTTTTCTTGATCAAAATGCCAATGTTAATTCAGAAGATAAAAATGGTTTTACACCTTTGATGCTTGCCGCTCAAAATGGAGATACAGCCATTATGAACCTTCTAATAAATAAACATGCCGATCTGAATTCAAAGAATAAATACGGAAATACTGCTCTTAGTTTAGCCGTGAAAAATGGTCATATCGAAGCTGTAAACCTTCTGATTAGAAATGAAACCGGTAAGCATTCAGTTTACAAGGGAAAGGATAATTTACTGGATTTAGCAAAAAAATTCAACCATAAAAACATGGTTGGGATATTAAAACAACATGGTTTTCGGGGAACTATTGCTCCAAACCTGGATATTTATTCAATCGGTACTGGCTTTAATTTGAATTTTAATGATTTTATGGTTGGTATAAATGCTGGAATTCAGGATACAAAGTATAACATTCGGGCCAATCTGGATTATTATACACGGCCATTTGCAAAAAGAATTCTTTTACAGGACAGTGAAGATACCTATGTTCAATTTTGGGAGAAAAGATCTCTGGTTTCAGTTGGATTTGAAAAACTCTTTTCAATAAAATCTTTTAAGAATAACAGGTTTTTTGCTATTACGATTGGCATGGATGGAATTTTTACATATGGAAGGAATTACCGTGGATCCATTCGGGAACCTGATAAAAAATTCAAAATTTCCCCAACAGTAGGTTTAATATGGGGAATGGACTACATCCAGATAGTTGCAAAATACTCCCACCTGGATATGGACACATTTAAGGTATCACCCCACCGGGCAATTATTGGAGTGCAGTATATATTTGATAAAAGAAAAAGACGTTATAAGGATAAACGAATTGAATGGTTAGATGGAATGTAACTAATCAGTAGGTTGAGATGAAAAGAAATAGAATGTTATTTGTTATATGTTATATGTTAATTGTTATATGATTGGTGCTGGATACTGGGTAGTTTATAGTTTGAGGTTTTTTAATGATAACTACTTTTGCCCCTATGAAACGGCAACTTCGTTGCTCCTGCTTCGCGGGGTTTCACAGGGTAAACTTTCTACTTTTTAATTTTTAATTTTATCTTTTTTCCAAAATGTCTCTTACATTAAAGAAACTTCCGGCCTTTATTTTGATGCTATCCCTTAACGGATTCATCTCTTGTGAAGAAAAGACAGACTTTGTTGAAATCGATTGTTCTGAATGTTATCGTATAAAACCTGATGAAGGTTCTCTGAAAATAAGGGTAACCATCAATAAGAATCAATCCGTCCCTATTGTTGTTTACCGTAACGAAATGGAACATGAATGGATCAGGTTAGTTGATACGGTAACCGTTGAAGACTATTACGTTGATGTGGATGTCGACCATTTTTATTCGGTAAAGGCCGAATACAAGGCTGGCGGGAAAATCATTTACGCGGTTGATGGAGACTGGATTCGAACCCGGAAGATTACAGCCCAGTGCGACTCAACCTGTTGGGTGATCAGGGGTGGGAATATTAATGTAAGGCTAAAATATAAAGATACACCTTAGTTCCTGGTTTGTAGTTTGTAGTTTGCGAGTTACGGGTTCTCAACCAACTACGGATTGTTGACTGGCTATTTGTTCCTGCTTTCTGCTGCTGCCACTTTTTCAGTTTAAAGGTTCCGAGTTGCCGGGATCTCTATTAATTGGGTTTCTTCTACTAAGAATGAAACACCAATAAGGGTACATTGGTATGGAAGAATAGTTTCCTGGTCATACTTGGATATAAAAACTTGGTTATTAAATTCCTCTTAAGTGTGGTTAGTGAAATGATATCGATCTGCTTTTGTTGCACTAAGTCATTCAATCCCTGAATAACGTCCTCTTCTACCAAAAGGATGCATTCAACCTTAAATGCAGGGTATACCGATTTAAAGTATTCTTTGAGACCTTCCATTTTAAGTTTTTCCCATGTATCCTCCTTCCCCGTTCCAATATGAACGCAGAAAATTTTCATATCAAACGGAGCCACCAATCCTATTAATTTTGTAATCGCTATAAAATCAGACTCATCAAAATCAGTTGCATAAATGATTCTGCGGATGTTCTTTTGATCATCAAATTTGCAATTTCCCGGGATTGCAAGCACAGGCACTTTTGTTTTCTCCAGAATCTTCATGGTTGAACTCCCTATAAAATCCTTCTTTCTTTTGTTACGACCTCTCATCCCAATAATGATCATACCGGGCAAATAGGTTTCACATGCTTCAAGAATTACATCGGATACAGAACCGCTGATAAGGGAATAATCAACCATCACGCCTTTGATTTTTTCCGTTTTAATTTGTTTACGTAATTCATTTGCATATTCCTCAATATCTTTTTTAGCCTTTTCCCGTAACTCCTGAATATGATCAGAAAGGGTTCCCTGAAACGCATAAGGTTCATCATATGGAATCGTTTGGATGTCAGGACTGTAATATGCATACAGAAGCTCAATTTCAGCATGCAATACTTGCGCCAGTTTCAATGCATATTGACAGGCATTTTTTGAATGATCAGAGAAATCAATCGGCACGAGTATTCTTTTTATTTCTTTTAAATCACCCTCGGCAGGGTTTTTTTCCTTACTATACTCCTTGTTAATTTCCCGCAGGATCTTTATTGCTTTATCCAGGTCTTTCTCATTTATCTTTACTTTCACCCCACCCGGCGGACCAGGCTGGATTTGGTTTACATTTGCTAAAATGGATTCAATACCTTCAGCTTTCAGTTTGCTTTTTAGAATCTCTGCTCTCGCGTAAGTACTTGTAGTTATTGTAACTAATTTCTCCATAATGAGTGTTCTTCTGTGTTTTTGTGTTAATGTATGCCTTTATTTCGTAAAAGAATGTTAAAATTTGTTAATAAAGAGGGCCCAGTACCCTGGCCAGGGATTCGTTGAGTTTTTGTCTATTCGAACGCTTTTTCCACTTATCCGGGAAGATCAGGCTGCTTTGAGTTAAATCATCGAAAAATGTTTTTTCCAGTCTTTCCGTAAATTTTTCATTATAAATAATGGCATTCACCTCGAAATTAAGTTCGAAACTACGGTAATCGATGTTTGCACTACCAACAGTAGAAAAAATCCCGTCTACCATTAAGAGTTTTGAGTGGTTAAAGCCATTTTCATACAGATACACCTTGATTCCGGCTTCAAGTAATTCACCAATATAGGAAATTGAATTCCAGTATGAGATTGTGGAATCGGAATTTGCCGGCAAGATCAACCGCACATCAACACCACCAAGGGAAACCGTTTTAAGGGCAGTAAGTATGCTTTCGTTGGGTGAAAAATAAGGTGTGGAAATATATATTTTTTTCCGTGCAGTACTTATGGCTGTAAAAAATGCCTGCATGATGCTCGCCCAATCGGAATCGGGACCACAGGCAGTAATCTGAACAAGGCAATTTTCTTCAACTTTGTATAATGGAAAATATTTTGGTTCGTTCTCGATGATATTTTTTGATACAAAATACCAGTCGATGCTGAAGATTGTTTGAAGTGAATGAACGGCCTCCCCTTCCAGCCGTAAATGTGTATCTCTCCAAAAACCAAGACGTTTTGTGCCATGAATATACTTATCAGCTATATTTAAACCTCCCATAAAGCCAATCCTGCCATCGATCACAATAATTTTACGGTGGTTTCTGAAATTCGCTTTGCTGGTAAGATACGGAAACCGCACGCGCATAAAAGGATAAATTTCAATTCCCACATTCTTTAAGGAGGATATATAGTGCTTGCTCAACTTCCAGCTTCCCACGTCGTCAAATATAATCCGGATTTGTAAACCTTCCCTGGCTTTTCTGAATAATATCTCCCTTATTTTATTTCCAATATTATCTGATTCCCAACGGAAAAATATCATATGGATGTGATCCCTGGCATTTTCTAATTCATACAGTATTGAATCAAAGGTTTCCCGTCCGTTATTCAGTATATCAATCCTGTTCCGTTCAGTTAGCAGCGCCTTACTGTTTCTGAGTAAAAGTGTAATAATTTTCCTTTTGCTCCTTATTTTTTCATCTTTCAGAAATTCTTGTGTTGGAAGATCAATAATCTGATTTTGGCTCATGATATTTATCCTTTCGAGGTCAGTCAAGCCTTTCCTCGAAAAAAGCTTTTGTTTTCTATAACTCTGGCCAAAAATCAAGTAGACAATAATACCGATTACAGGAACAAGGATGATGATCAGCCCCCACGAAATGGTTTTTACCGGATCGCGGTTCTCAAGGATAACAAAAATGACAGTAAAAATGACCGTTCCTGTGTATAGCAGAATCAGGATCGTTGTCAGAATATTCAATAGTATGAGCCAGTTTACACCCAGTATCATTCCGTGATGATTTATTTTAATAAAAGTAACGATTTATAAAGAATGATCCTATAATATTTCAGAAAAAAAAGCCTCCGGGGACCGGAGGCAATAACAATTCATAATCCACGGGTTAAATAATCGTTTTAAAAGAATATTCCCAGGCTGAAAATCAACTGGTTGGGTCTGCTATCGAAATTAAAATCCTCATCACCAATAGTCATACCGTCGCCCAATTTGCTTAAATTTCCTTCATACCGGAAATCAAACGTAACTTTCTTCAAGATATCAATTCCCACACCTGCCTGGTATCCAAAGGTTGCGCTCTTATATTTTTCCTCGTATCCTGCATTATCAAAAAGATCTGCTTTACTGCTAATAATAAAACTGGCAACCGGTCCTAACTGTAACCTGGCCGGTCCAAACTTATAACCTACCATAACCGGAAAATCCAGCTTTTTAAATTCGAGTGTTTCAGTCCACTCGGGTTTGGTCTGATCGAAATCAAGAATATCTTTTACCTGCACCTCTCCGCCAGTTGACGTGAAAAGCAACTCCGGCTGGATAAAAGCACCGAAAAATGTCACCCGAAGCATAAATCCCACGTGGAATCCAATCGTCCTCTCCGTGAGCCCTTCTAAACTATATTTTTCCTCACCTGAAACGGTAATGACTTCATCTAATTTAATTGCGGACGAGTTAACACCACCCTTCAGTCCAAATTTGATCTGTGCATTTACACCGGATACGATGGATAAACAAAATATTAAAATGAATAACTTCCTCATAATCAACATTTTAGATTGCATAAATAATCTCAATGGATTTATTTCATTTTATAAAAACAAATAATTAAAATACAAACGTAAAAATGCAAAATATATTTAAGATTATTTTAATTTTTATTTAATGTGTTGTCGGATGGAAATATTCTTTAAGCTAACAAATCATATTAACCTTAACCATATTTCCATTCTTCCAATATTCCACTATTCCAATTGAATCGGCTGCAATTTGAATTAATGATTAAATGATTTGTTTCGACTGATTAGTAACAAATATACGTTAAAATATATATTTTTGTGGTCATTTTACAAACATCCGAGAGCATGCTGGTTTTTGTAGTGATTATACTATTGATTGATATTTATGCTTTTAAAGGAATAAGGTTAATCAATAAATCCATATCAATTAATTGGATTAAGATTCTAATATACAGTACATTCTGGATTATAACTTCTTTCTTTGTTATTGGTATTATTTTAATTTTATTAAATGAATCTTTCGATCAGAGTGCAAGGGCACAGAGGAACCTCTTTTTCTTTGTAGGTCTGTTTCTCACCTTCTATATACCTAAAATATTTTTTATTGTTTTTCATTTTGCCGAGGATATTATTAAAGGAGTATCTTTTATTATAAACCTGTTATTCGGTAAAAGGTCTCCCTTGGTAGCCCAAACCACCCAAAAAATCAGCCGATCGAAATTTTTATCCCGTATGGGATTGATCCTCGCCGCTCTGCCTTTTTCATCCATAATATACGGTATGGTAAAGGGGAGATTTAATTTCCGGATTGTTCATGAAAATCTTCATTTTCCAAATCTTCCGGAAGAATTTCATGGATTGAGGATCGTACAAATATCTGATATCCACATTGGTGGATTATACGGACACTGGAGAAGGGTTGAAGATGCTATAGAAATGATTAATGCACAAAAGCCTGATCTGATATTTTTCACCGGGGACCTGGTAAACGATTTTGCCGGTGAACTGGAAAGCTGGATGACAATATTGGGCAAAATGAAAGCCAGGCTGGGAAAGTATTCCATCCTGGGAAACCACGATTATGGAGATTATCATTATTGGAAATCCAAAGAAGCAAAAGAGGCCAATTTAGAACAAATTAAAAACGTACATAAAGAGCTGGAATTTAAACTATTATTGAACCAATCTGAAATAATCGAAGTTAATAAAAATCAAATCGCCGTTACCGGTGTGGAGAATTGGGGCAAACCTCCCTTTGCACAATACGGTGATTTTATTCTGGCTCAAAAACCTGTGGAAAATATACCCTTTAAGATACTTTTGTCACACGATCCCAGTCATTGGGATGCTGAAATACTTGGGAAAACCAATGTTGATCTGACATTTTCAGGTCATACCCATGGAATGCAATTTGGTATCGAAACCGGAAAAATCCACTGGAGCCCGATCAAATACAAATACCCCCGCTGGGCAGGATTGTATAAAGAAGGGAATCAATACCTGTATGTAAACCGTGGACTTGGTTACATCGGGTACCCTGGCCGGATCGGCATGCCCCCTGAAATCACGGTAATTGAATTATTTAATAAAGAAAAAGGGCTGCGGTAATATTCGCAGCCCTTATAGTTTCTATTAGGATTTAAAAACAGTCTTATATGTTCCCTCCTTCAAATTCATTAATTCTATTTTCAATTGCCTCCAGGATAGCATCAAAATAATCGCTTGCCGGAACCGTGGTTCCATCGGTGAATTTAAGCTGGATATCAATCTCGTCATTCTCATCCAGATATAACTCTATATCAGCAATTTTCGACTCTCCCGGATAGTTGTATATTGTCAGATTAACATATTCATTCAATTGTTCAACTGTGGGTTCCTCAAGCTCTTCAATAGCGGCAATATCAACTTCACCATCAAGCTTAACTATCCGGTATTGCAAGTAGCCTTCAATCTTGGCAAGGTTTTCCCGCGAATCGGTTTTAAAGGTTATAGTTATGTCCCCTGAAACGATCTTCGTATCATCCCTGTTAAGCGCGGCATTTATGGAGATTGTTGTACCCTCAACAGAAAAGCCACCTGAGAAAGTAAACGGTTTAATATACAACTCAATTTCCATGCCGGTCGGTTCGCCGTTACTTTGATCCCAGGTTGCTACAAAATCAATATCGATCAGCTTATCATTATCGAGATAAAGATCAGCTTTTATTTTCGATGGTTCATACCATGTTTCTGTTCCCCATATTGGATCAACTTCGGTGATTTCTACTTGCTCGAAGGCGTAGAATGTAAGCGTAACGTCATTAGTGGTACTTAAATGACCCGCTGACGGAAAAATAATGATGATCTTATCATTAGGATCATTCTGATGAATGACCCAACCCTGATGTTCAGCATTCCAGGTGTAGGTACCAACCTTTCGCTGGAAATCAAATGGTCCATCATCCGGAAGCGGGATCCATGCATTATAATAGTTTCTGAAAGTGATGGTGGCTTCAGCGCTTTTCTTTAATGGAAGTGAAAAACCAAGAGTGTCACTAATTTCCATTAAATTTCCAAGGCACGTCATAACATCAAGTGCCTCTCCCTCAAACGCCATTTCCATATCCTCATCAACCAGAGTTGCCAGTTCGTCAAGAGTAGTCATATTTTCTTCAACAGTAGGCTCTTCTTCCTTCTCGCATGATAAAGCAAACATAAAAGCGAGAATAACTAAAATCGATAAAAGTTTTTTATTCATAATTTAAATTTTTAATTAATATGTTCATTATCTTCTCTTTATCTAATTTATTACATCAATTTATTAATGGTACCGATTACCCGTTAATTATCTATCCCTTTTTGTAATCCCTTGTACAGCTTATACGGGAATAAAATGATCTTGTTGCATTAATTTTGCTTTAGTTTCTAAAAATCTGACAAACCTTAAATTACAAAAGGTTGCATTTGAAAAAAAATACTCAAAAATTAAAGGTAGATAATTTCATGGTTTACCACCCCCAAAGGGATCCCTTTGGGTGGAACACCGGTGGTTATTCAAAGCCTGCCTGCCGTCAAAGGAATTAATGTTGTAGTTGAGCAGTTTTGAAATCACGTTACAATCAAAAAACAAAAAACCCTGTAATAAACTAAAAAAGCTAAAATTGAAGATTAATCTGCTATCTCCATAAAGTCTTCAATATCAATAGTTTTTTGTAACTGAGGATAATTGATCAAGGCTGATTTTTCCAACAAGGCTTAATCCAGGGAAAGCATTTTCATCTGTAATCAGGATCATTATTTCGCAAACATAACCTTCTTCTTCGCGTATTATTTCTTTTTAGAGATATTCTCAAGATCCTCAAGTCCTTCGACATTCATCGATTTTGACAATTTCGATATGTTTTTGAGGTCGATGTCTCCCTTAATCGAGATCAGTGCATTTCCATCCCTGCCACCCGAGACCAAAAGCAGTTCAACAATTTTCCCGTCAACTTCCCTT
>JAUWBB010000216.1 GCA_030605195.1 Bacteroidota bacterium | reverse complement strand
TAATGCTTTCTTTGTGTTTCCTTTAAACTCCTCTTTTTTACCATTTTCAATAAAATCATTGTATTTAATTTTCATTATTTGATTACCATACTCATTTCTTTTTTCTGTTAATTCATCTTTAAATTTCTTACAGCTAATATGTCTATAATCAAACAAATCTATTATTTCAACTATCTCGGCAATAGCTTTATTAAAATAACCAGTCTTTGTTCCTATTGTTGTTGATGTATTAGTTTTTTGTATAAATGATTTAATTTTAGCTTCTAATAATTCGAATATCTTTTCATTTTTTGATTCAATTAATTTATCAATCGCATCATACTTTTTTGTTTTTTCTACTATGCTAACACTCTCCTCAATTATTCTCAAACTCTGTTTAACGGGGATTATAATAAATGAAAAGCATTTATCACAGACGCCAACCATGAGGCCGATGCCGTTGGTATAATCCTGGCTTTTTGAAACAGCCGGTAAACCGAAGAAAAAAATTAAAATTAAAAGTTGCTTTCGTATCATTATAAATGGATTTATAAAATGTTACCGGGTTAATCTCACAATAAATATAGTCTATCTATAACCTATTAAAATGGCATAAACTATGAAATCTCAAATCCCAAATAACAAAAAATTTACCCCGTGAAATAATGCCAGAGGCATTCCCCTTAATTCCCTCCATGCCTGACCTGTCTGCCGACTTGCCCGGATGACCCGGTCGGACGGGCAGGCAGGCGACAGGAAGGCTCACTATTACCTTAATTTTCAATCATAGATATTTCAACCGCACAACGGAATAGTACAGATAACCTATGTTTCATCCTGAAATAAAATTAGTACAAAAAAAATTGACATCATGGGTATGAGTCTTTCAGGATAAAATATCTATATTTGAGAATCGAACTTAAAAAAGAAAATTTCCAGCTCACGCAACCATACCCATGACTTATTCTCATCGAAGGAAACAAATAAATTAATCTAATAATAGAAAGGATTATGGATAAAAAAATTAATAACTTATATGATGAATACACGTCCGGACAACTAGATCGTCGTGAATTCCTCAAGAAATTAGCTATGCTAGCCGGTAGCACTGTTGCTGCTATCGCTTTGCTACCTTTATTAGAAAATAATTATGCCAAAGCCGGTATCCTTTCAAAGGATGATCCACCTCTTCATACGGAATTTATAAAATATCCGGGTGAAACAGGTGAAATTCGTGCATACCTGGCAAGGCCAAAAGGAGAGGAAAAACTGCCAGGTGTGATCGTGATACACGAAAACAAAGGTCTTCAGCCTCATATCCAAGACGTTACCAGGCGCATGGCCTTGGAGGGATTTTTAGCGATTGCTCCGGACGCCTTATCACCTTTGGGGGGTACTCCGGATGAGGTCGATAAGGCAAGATCGTTAATGCGTGAGCTTGATGGCCAGTCGACCATGAAAAATTTTGTCGCTGCGGTTCAATACTTAAAAACACATCCTTTATCAACAGGAAAGGTCGGATGCACCGGCTTCTGTTGGGGGGGAGGAATGACAAACCAGGTTGCGGTTAACTCTCCGGATTTATCAGCAGCGGTTCCTTACTATGGCAGGCAACCTGCAGCTGAGGATGTCCCAAAGATTAAAGCATCTGTACTTGCACATTATGCTGGTGTCGACGAACGAATAAATAACGGTATCCCTGCTTTCGAAGAAGCACTTAAGAAAGCCTCCATTGATTACAAGATATATATTTATGAAGGAGCTGCGCATGCGTTTAATAACGACTCAAATCCTGATCGATATCATAAGGAAGCTGCTGAACTTGCCTGGAAGCGTACAATTGCGTTCTTCAAAGAGAAGCTTAAAACCTAACGTCTTGCCGGTACTTTTTTATTTTGGATAAGTCAGGTTCAACGGATTACTTGCCCATACAGCAGTTCTTGTACTTTTTACCACTGCCACACGGGCACGGATCATTACGGCCCGTTTTTGGAATTGACCGGGCATCTGCACCCCGTGCCTGCGGCATTTGCTGTTCCAACGTTTGTCGTCGCCAAAGTGCAGCTAACTCTTCAACAAAAGGTTGACAGTAGGTAAAAAAATGTTTGTAACCCACACACAAGTAGTTCAGTCCCGGTTCACCATCTGGTGTCTTGATAAACCGGTTTTTCGGACACCCACCATTACACATAGCCCTGACCTCACATACCTGGCAATAACGCGGTAATGTATCCAATTTGTTTTGCCCGAATGTTTTTTGCGCCGGATTCCCGAGCAATTCTGCCAATGGCGTTTCCTTTATATTTCCAAGTAAATGTTCAGTGTCAACGAAATGGTCACATGAATAGAAATCTCCGTTATGTTCTACGACGGGAACACCGCCACAGGTCTTTTTAAAGATACATAGTGTATGCTCCTGCCCAAAGGCAGTTCTGGTAGCCTCTTCGAATATCTGCACTTTAATCCGCCCGATGTCCCGGGCAATCCACTCATCAAAGATAGTACAGAGAAAAACGCCAAATGATTCAGCTTGCACAGTGTGGCGGCTCACGCCGCTTTCGATATCAGTCTTCGGCTCGACTAAAGGAATAAAAGTTATATACTGGGCATTAAGTTGTTTGAAGAACCGGTATACCTGAAGAGGTTGCCGGACATTTTCAGCATTTACTACACAGAGTATTTCACATAAAACCAGGTGTTGCTGTAAGAGGTTATATCCACGTATTGTTTGTTCGAAAGTAGGCTTTTGGTCCTTGGTTAGGCGATAACGGTCATGCAACTTCCGCGGACCATCCAGGCTAATCCCGACGGCAAAACTTTCTGCTGCAAAAAAGCGGCACCATTCCTCATCGAGGAGGGTGCCATTGGTCTGTATACCGTTGGTGATGCGTTGGTTAGAAGGCTGATGCTTGCGCTGAAGTGCTGCAATCTTGCGAAAGTAGTCCAGTCCCAGTATAGTCGGTTCCCCACCATGCCAGGAAAAGCTGATTACCGGATCGGACGAAGCATTGATGTGCTGGACAATGTACTCCTCCAGAATATCGTCGGGCATGCGAAACGTTTCGCCCTTTGGATAGAGATGTTCCTTCTCCAGGTAGTAACAATAGTGACAATCCAGATTGCATATGGAGCCAACCGGTTTGGCAAAAACCTGAAATTCACGGGAAGCTTTGGCCATATTCATGTCCTATTATCAAACCTAAAGGTAGACCAAAGAAAACAAATTAAATCGGAAGCTGTCCCTATTTATAGAATCGAAAAATCTGAGCATATTATGCTTTAATACTTATCCTAATTTTTTTTGAGTATTGGTCGTAAAACAAAATTTTGATATGAAACTTTTCCATGATCTCCCTGAAGATAAATAGGACCTGGTAAAAATTCATCGGCTGTTAACGCACCTCCGGTAACACCAAGAAGCGGTTGGTTATCTATTATCATTTTACCATTAAGAATTACCGTAACATGGCGTTCACACAAAGTAATATCCAGACTCTGCCATTCTCCAGCAGGTTTTTCTGCAGATAAAGATGGAGTTATCCTGCTATAAATCGCACCCATATTATGTGAATCTAAGGATTTTTTATAACTGTCTAGTACTTGAACTTCATAAATACCACGCAGATATATTCCACTATTACTACCCCTGGGTATGTTAACTTCAATTTTAAGATTAAAGTCCTCAAATTCATCGACAGTTCTAAGATTACCATAACGAATACGTGGTTTCCCTGCCTCCTGTACAGGATCATTGACAAGAACTCCATTCTCTACTTTAAAACCATTTGTCTGATTTGTATTAGTTAAAGTCCAACCAGTAAGGTCTTTCCCATTAAAGAGTATAACAGGTTCGCTGTATTTTATCCTGGACAAATCCGGAGCAGGTGGTAAAGGAGGAATTCGTCTACCGGTGAATTCAGTAACACTAAACTGTCCTGTTCTATTTGGTATAAAAACTTTACCGGTTAACTCTCCATTTAATACAACACATTCAATCCAGGTTGTCAAGGTTTGGGTTCGAACAGGGTTACCATCAGCATCTCTCTTACGAATAATATTCCTGCTTCGGGTAATAATTAGTGTGTCATTTTTTGTAACAATACTGCTTACTGGAGTCACACTTCCTCCGTACCATAATATATCACCATCAAGATAGCCTTTTTCTTGCCGAACTTCAAGCCATCCTGCCCCACCAGGTAAGAACAATGCCCAACGGCCGAGAAATGGTTCTACATCATATGTCGTATTTCCCTTAGAGGGTTGGTAACAAAGGATTAAACCAATTGCTGTCAAGCTAATTAGAATCCTCATTAATTTTTTTCTTGCCATAATTTTCTTCTATTATTAATTTACGTAAGTTTTTTATGAAATATATTTGATAAAGTTAACCATTTGTTACAAAAATAGGGACAGCTTCCGATTTATTTTCTTATCCCGCCCAGCTTTCCCGGTCGAGGCTGCGGTAATTGATGGCTTTTACGAGATGTGCAGATTGATTTTTTTCAGATTTATCGAGGTCGGCAATGGTTCGGCTTACTTTTAATATCCTGTCATACGCCCTGAATTTTCAAATTTATCCAATTCGAACTGTCCTTATATTAATTTGACATTTATCCTTGAGCACAGAGAACCAAGAGTGGCCAAACGCGTAACATAAGTTAGCAATTAAATTAAAATAGTTGATCGTATCAAAGCCGACCAGCACGAAATACTACAATGTTTACGTGAACTTGCAAAGACCAGACAAACGTAAATACGTTGTGGTTTATTGCAAAAAAACCCGGCCTTTGGATGAGAGTCGGGTTTCTTTCTGACGTTTATATAATCTTAATAATAATGAGTTGTTAATCTCTGTTTTTATATGATAAAATCAGCATGTTCTTTCAAAATAATTTTAATCATTTTTTGTCGCATTGTATCAAGATAAATTAATATTCCTTCCCGTCTGGCAAATTTCATTGGACTAACAAAATCAGAATCACCAGCAACTAAAACTATTTTATCAATAATTCGTTTGCTTGACATCCAGGCAATGTCAAGACCTATTTTCATATCTACCGATTTTTGCCAAAATCTGGCTTTGGAGGAGAATTTGGTTTTTTTGGATCAATTTTCCAGCCATCGAAAGAAAGATATCCTAACCTTAATGCCAATTGAGGAAACGTTTTTAAATCCTTATGAAAGTTAGTTGCAGCAAAAAACAAACTTTCCTTGGAAAAATCAATTATTGTTCCATCTGGTTTTTTTCTTTTTGACCGTAAGGACGGCAGTCATAGTAAAAGATTCGAAACAAAAAATCTTCTGAATCAGGACAAGACAGTTTTTTTAAACGATTCATTATATCTTGTATATACACATCTAAGTCAGAAACACGAGGCCCCTTTTTATGCAATGTATTATAGCGTGCAACAAAAAAACCACCATCAATTAAAATTGCAACTTTGTTTACCTGACTCATGGAATGTATAAATTAAAAAACCGCTATCAGCCCGTTCTGCACAGACCATAGCGGTTGTTGTATTATACCAGCCTACTGGTGTCGGATTTCCTAATCATTAAACGTATAACATGGAAAAAATCTGATGCAAATAAGAGAATTTTTTATAAATGTATATTTCGGGGTCAAAAATACAAATTTTATCACTACTGTCCGGTTAACGAATATATAAAAGTTCGGGAAGACTAAATATATAAGCGATAGAAGTTCTTTGAAATATTTTTCGATTTGAAATCAAAATCCTCATATAAAACGCTCTCTCTTCGTCCGCCAGCTGGCGGA
>JAUWBB010000351.1 GCA_030605195.1 Bacteroidota bacterium | reverse complement strand
ATCAAATTCCTCAATATACGATTCAATTTCATCGCCTTCCATTCCATAGGCTATAGTTCTCAAAATATAAGGTGTAGTGAAAGATGCCGGATTATCCTTAATAAATTTCTTCTGGAACTCTTCGATTTCTTCCCAAATGGCTTCTCTTGCCGCTGCAAGTTCCTTTTCTAATTCTTCATCTTCGGCATCTTTCCACTTGTTATAAAGATCCCTGTTTTTATCATAATACGGGGTTAATTGGTCTTGGTAATCAGTATATTCATCATGAACCAAAGAACCGGTCACCTCTGCCTTGTACATGGTGTCAACATGTGTTTGTATGTTGATTTCAGAATTTTCAAGCCAGAATAATACCTTACCTCTTTTGCCCTCAACCTCCAGGTAATACATATCAGGAAAGTCAACCGTACCTGTAAAGGTAAATGAACTTTCCACCAGATCTACAGAGTCTTTATCAACCCATTCTCCTGATTTCCTCTGCTGAAGGTAAACTTTAGCAGCTTCCTGCAAAGTATCATGTAATCCTTCAAGCGTACCCGTTACGGTATATTGGGGTTTGGTTGTACAGGAAAACAGAAGAAGTCCGGCGGCAATACTTAACAATAAATTTCTCATTATTAATCAATTTTATAGTTTCCCAAAATAACCTTCAAGTAGTTTTTTAGCAGCGACAAAAGGACTTAGGTTTCTTTCCAAAACTTCCTTCTCAATTTCCGGAAGTTTTTCTTTAATATCAGAATGATTATAAAAATGGTTACGTAAATAATCTTCAACGGTTTGGGACATCCAATATCTTGACTGTTCTTTTCTCTTATCCTGGAAATAAAGATTACTTCTTGTCAGGGAACAATATTCATTAATGGTATCCCAAAGCGTATTTATACCTAAAAGATTAACGGCTGAACAAGTAAGCACCTTTGGGCTCCAGCCGGATTTTGAAACAGGGAATAGGTGAAGTGCATTCTGGAATTCGTTCCTGGCTCTTTCAGCATTTTCAATATTGCCATCATCAGCTTTTGTGATTGCAATGGCATCAGCCATTTCCATTATTCCCCGTTTAATTCCCTGCAGTTCATCCCCTGCTCCGGCTAACATTAATAACAGGAAAAAATCAACCATTGAATGCACAGCAATTTCTGATTGTCCCACTCCTACTGTCTCGATAAAAATGGTGTCAAATCCGGCTGCTTCACACAAAATAATGGTTTCCCTGGTTTTCCTTGCCACGCCTCCTAATGAACCAGCCGTGGGAGAAGGACGGATAAATGCATTGGGGTCGGATGCCAGTTTTTCCATCCTGGTCTTATCCCCCATTATACTTCCCTTAGAGCGTGCGCTGCTTGGATCGATGGCCAAAACAGTTAGTTTTTTATCCAATCCCGTAACGTACGTACCCAGTGCTTCAATAAATGTACTTTTACCAACCCCCGGAACTCCGGTTATTCCAACACGAACGGATTTTCCGCAAAGGGGCAGACATTGTTCAATAATTTCCTGGGCAATAACCTGATGGTTGGATAAGGAGCTTTCTATTAGTGTAATAGCTTGGCTTAAAATGATTCTGTTCCCTTCGAAAATCCCCTGAGTATAATCCTGAACGGAATATTTCTTTTTTCGTCGTTTTTTAAATTTGGCTACAGACTCCTTACTAACCGATGGCGGTGGTTTTATATCTTCCGATATATTCAGGACACTTTTTATTTTTTTTGCCATTAATTTGTCTTCGGAGCTTCCACTTCACCCGTCAATCGAAGCAAAATCATCGAATTTTTGGGATCGTTTGTAATGACTGTAACCGTTTTGTTTTGTATTCCTCTGCGGGTTCCGGAATTAAATACGGCTTTCAGGGAACTGGTTTGACCGGGTTTAATAACCGTTTCTTTTGGATTTACAACCGTACATCCGCAAGTTGACTTTATTTTCCGGATTATCAGGTCGCTCTTACCTGTATTTTTAAAGACAAATTCATAAGAAGCAGACGATTTTTGCTTCATTGTTCCGAAATTAAAGGTTTTGGACTCAAATTCAGCTTTAGGAGCATTTTCAAGCTCTTCAGGTGTTAAGCCTGAAAAGTCTTCTTCAATAGTAGCTGAAACTGTAAGCCTGTTGTTTTTTACCGCCTTGTCATTCAATAATATCTGTAATCTGTCGATTACAAATCCCCAGTCATTTTTCTTTCCGGCATCATAGGTAGTTTCGATAAATCCTTTTTCTTTTGGTTTTAAAGTCTCCGGTGAAGCCTTCACCTTTAAATGAGACGGAACACCACCGGAAAAGGAAATGGTGATTTTTTCGTTGGAGTTATTAATCATTTCCAGCAGAACCGTTTTTTGTTGTCCCTTTTTTATCTTTACAAAAGCAATGTGATTTGATTTAAACCGCATACCTCCTATCGGGTAAGGATAGATATCTTCTGTCGTTTTTTCACGAGGTACAACATCACCCATTATTCTCAATATTACAGTACGGGGTTCAGCATTGGTAAAAACAGCTACGGTTTTATTAAATCTTCCCGGACGGTTTCGGGGATTGTATTCCGCTTTAACATACCCTTTCCCGCCAGGCACAATTGGTTCTTTTGTCCAGCTTGTTGCAGTGCAACCACAGGATGCGGCAACACGATTTATAATGATGGGTTCACTACCTGTGTTTGTGAATGCAAATTCATGAGAAACTTTTCCATCTTCTTCCTTGAATTTGCCAAAATCATGATCTCTTTTATCAAAAGCAATAGTGGCATTTCTTTGCTGCGCATTTAAGTTCACTCCCATCAGGAATATCAGTAAAATCATTACGTTATTTATCATTCTTTTCATGGTAATTAATTTAGTTGTATCGGAATTTACTCTCCGCCTCCCGATAGTTATCAGGATGGCGGATCATGAGATCGTCCTGCCCAAGCGGGGCTAAGTTCAATGTTTATGGCTTGATAATTGCTAATTTCATTATACTTTGCATTTTTAAGTCGGCCCGCCCGTACCGAACGGTACGTTCGGGCGGGCAATCTTCATGTAGACTGCGGACTGCCGACTATTAACTAATTATTTATGAAACCCGAAAATTAAGGTTTTTTTTAATTCACCCGTTGAAACAATGTCCTTCATTATTTTTTTAAAACGTTTATCTGGCATAATCATTATATTTTAACGAATCAAAATTAATAAAGTTTGTAATTTATAGGTAATTTTACATGTTTTATTTATTTATTTAGGCATTCTAAGTAATGTCTGTCTGTAATGTCGATAAAATAGTTACTTTATGGACAGACACTAAGTATTTTAAATTTAAGGCATTTATTTTGGATGAAGTCCCGATTTTTTAAATACTCTGCATGGATCATTTTAATAATGCTGACCGGCAC
>JAUWBB010000113.1 GCA_030605195.1 Bacteroidota bacterium | reverse complement strand
TGTCAAAGGTGTGATAAATTCTCTGGCATAGGGAGTCATAATTACCTTAACTTCCGCTCCCTCCTTAACCAACAGCCTGATAATTAAAGCCGCTTTATAAGCAGCAATACTTCCAGTGACGCCCAGTATTATGTTCTTTCCTTTTAGTGGTGACAATGGTTTATGGTTTTTCTACTTTTATCTTTTGTCTTCCTACTAACCCACTAACCTACTAACCCTCTAACCCACTAACCATCTAACTTTCTTCCTATCTTACTTTTATCTTTATCAGGGTTCCTAAAATATATTTGATCATCAATATATTCCTGGAGGGCTATTAAAGTCGGTTTTGGCAGCCGCTCGTAAAATTTGGATATTTCAATTTGTTCACGATTCTCGAAAACTTCTTCAAGATTATCGGTATAATATGCAAATTCTTCCAGTTTCCTGTTTAGCTCATGTTTGAGTTCAACACTGATCTGGTTGGCTCTTTTAAAACAGATCACAACTGTCTCATAGATATTACCGGTTTTTTTATCAAGCTTTTCCATATCCCGTGTCAGGGTAGTAGTGTGTGCTTTTGTTTTTTTAAAATCAACCATATCTATTCAGTATTAAAATCTTTTATCGATATTCCTTCACGTGCATTGTTATACATTTTTTCTGCTTCTTTTTTAAATTGACTTTCCGGAAATTCTCCTATAAAAGAATAATATTCATCCACTGTAGCCTGATATCTTTCCTGTTGTTTTTCAATAATACTGTATTCGGCAAGCAAAAAATTTGATTTAAGCAATAAAAACATTAACTCCTCCCTGAATTCCGTATCAGGATACTCCACCAGACTATTTCTCAAAGCTACGATAGCTGCCTTATAACGACCCAAATTATAGTAAAGCTTTGCACTCATATACGATTTTTCGACTAACTTTTCGTTCAGTTCTAATATTAACTCATCACAAACGCTTACTTTATCACTGTTTGGGAATTTCTTTTTAAATAAGGAAAACGCGATAATGGCATCGTTCGTATTTTGTTGATCAAGGCTTGGTCTGGGAGACATCAGATAGTAACAATAAGCAGACAGAAAATCAGCTTCTTCAGCATATTCACTATGGGAAAAAGTTTTTACAAACGTTCGAAAATAATGACCTGCCATGATATAGTCTTTCATCCCATAATAACTTTTGGCATGAAAGAAATTAATTTTTTCTGCTTTTTCGGTACCCCTGAACCGGGGTAATATCTGTTCGAAAACAGTGGAAGCTTTCACATATTTTTCATCCTCATAATACTCAATGGCTTTCTGGTATTTCAAATCATAATCCTCGCTTTTTAATAGCTTTTCATATTCGCCACAGGAAGCAAAAAGGAGTATAAAAAGAATGGCAAGGATGTAAATTCTTAACATATCCCAAAAAGATTTTGCAAAGGTACTCTTTTCATTAAAACTATAACAATGAAACGAATAAATATTTATAACATAGTTTCACAAATTTAAAAAACCTTAATTTTCAGGTTTCATAAAAAATTAGTCCACAGTCGGCCCGCCCGTACCGAACGGTACGTTCGGGCGGGCAGTCTACAGTCAGCAGTCTTCAGATTGCCGACTGGCGATTGCCGACTTAAAAAAGCAAAGTATAATGAAATTAGCCATTATCAAGCCATAAACATTGAAGTTCCAATACATACCAATTATAATGCATTTGCTTTTTGAACTATGCATTTCCCTGATGAACCACAATTTTTATGCCTAAAAAGGTTAGGTAATCGTCATTTGGCGAAATTTTAAAAATCCATACCTTTGTGAACTAATAGTAATTTTAAATTTATAACCGTGGATATATTTGATAAAATTCGACAAGACAAAGGAGCCCTTGGCCAATATTACAAACAGGGTCATGGGTATTATATGTTTCCAAAACTGGAAGGCGAGCTTTCCCCGCATATGAAGTTCAGGGGAAAAGATGTTCTCAACTGGAGTTTAAACAACTATATTGGCCTGGCCAATCATCCGGAAGTCAGAAAAGCTGATGAAGAAGCAGCAAAAGATTACGGTCTTGCCTACCCCATGGGAGCACGGATGATGTCAGGGCAGACAAGCAAGCATGAAGAGCTTGAAGAAAAACTTGCTGATTTCTCAAGTAAAGAAAGTGCATACTTATTAAATTACGGATACCAGGGCATGGTATCGATTATCGATGCTCTTGTTGGAAGAAATGATGTAATTGTTTATGATTCTGAATCCCATGCCTGCATACTTGACGGATTACGGTTACATATGGGAAAACGCTATGTTTTCCCCCACAATGATATTGAAAACCTGGAAAAGCAACTTGGAAGGGCTACCCTTTTGGCTGAAAAAACCGGCGGAGGGATCCTTTTAATTACGGAAGGAGTTTTTGGAATGTCCGGAGATCTTGGCAAACTAAAGGATATTGTCGAATTAAAGAAAAAGTTCAATTTCCGGTTCCTGGTTGATGATGCGCATGGATTTGGCACCATGGGTAAAACCGGTGCCGGTACAGGCGAACACCTCGGTGTTCAGGACGAAATCGATATATATTTTGCAACTTTTGCTAAAGCAATGGCTGGTATTGGTGCTTTTGTAGCAAGCAATGAAAACGTTATAAATTATCTGCAGTATAATATGAGATCGCAAATATTTGCAAAGTCACTCCCAATGCCAATGGTAATTGGTGCCCTTAAACGCTTAGAATTACTTAAATCTTACCCTGAATTGCGTGAAAAGCTTTGGACTATTGTCAGAGTGCTTCAGGATGGATTGCGTAAACATGGATTCAACCTGGGTAAAACCGAATCACCCGTAACACCTGTATATTTCTCGGGTCATCTGATTGAGGCAGCTAATATAATCATGGACTTGAGAGAAAACTATAACATCTTTTGTTCAATAGTGATCTACCCTGTTGTTCCCAGGGATGTCATCATGCTCAGGTTAATCCCTACAACTGTACATACCCTTGAAGATGTAGAATATACCATAAAATCTTTTTCCGAGGTAAATGAGAAGCTGAAAGCCGGAAAGTATTCCAATGAATTGCTTATAAAAATTGACCAATAAGACACTAATCTCTTTTAAAAATCGGATAAATATCCTTCGGAATATTCTTATACTCAATTGTAGTAAGATCAGCCGGGCCTAATCCCGGGGCATCCACTTCAAATATAGCACCCGCCAATCCGTTTTCATAAAAACCCCTCCGGAAATGAACCCGGGATTTCAGGGAAATGATCTCTAATTCCCTGATATCTATGTCTAATTGATTAAAGATACGCTAAGTGGTTACCTGATGTAATCGGGGTGTAACAATAACACGGTTGTTATTCCCAAATACCAAAACAGCCACTTCATCAAAATGATCATAATTTCCGAAATATTCCAGTTTTCCGTTAATTTCAACAGGATTCCCGGCAAATTGGTCGGCATACCCACCAACATTCAGGGATATTCTATCCCCTGCTTTTAATCCTTTTTCTTTAATGCTATTAATTGCTTTCTCATCGGCAATGGTTGCGATGCAGAAGTTTTTCGCACCCTGCCGGATTAATTCCCCGAGAATGTGTGTGGAATTTCCTGTCCGGTCACTATGATCCGCTATCACAACAGGGATTTCCCCTTCTTTAGCCGCTTCAATGCTCAGCCGTACTCCCTCTTTGGTTTTCGGCAGTATTTTACCCGCGAACACCTTTCTCATGCGCCAAATATATTCTGCCATGTCATCGGCAATTTCATCAGCCAGGTTCTGATTTTGATTGGTCACAACCATAACCGTTGCTCCTACATCGGGCACATCAGCATAGCCAAAACCAAATGCAACCGACACAAATACATCGGGGCTTCTGTCTTCCCACCTTCTGGCACGTTCCATGATTTCCATGGCAGGTGAGACACTGGTACCCTGAAACACACTGGGTGTAATTACTCCCGGCTTTCTGGTTGCCATAACCGGCTTGTAAGTACCCCTGAGTGTCCGGATCAGAATGCGTGCTGCACATTCACCCTGCAAACGGGAATCATAATGAGGATAGCGTTTTACAATAAAAACCGCATCGGCGACATCCGTAAGTTCATGATCTTCATTAGCATGCAAATCAAGGGTGATAAATATGGGTATCTCTCCTACTATCTTTCTGATCCTTCGAACCAGTTCTGCTTCCGGTTTGAAAATTCCGGAAACAGCCATTGCCCCATGCAGTGAAAGATAAATTCCGTCGAAAGGCCCTTGTTGTTTTATATCCTCAATGATTCCGCTTGTATATTTGTCAAATGCTTCAGCACTGATCCAACTGCCGGATGATCCCCCCTTAGCACCTCTCGGCGACAAAATTCCCACAAGTTCAACGCCGCCATATTCTTCAGCCCTGCTAACAAACCCTTGTATATATTCATTCGACTTCAGTAATTCTTCTCCACTAACCGGCGGGCCATAAAATTCAAATTCTTCAATTCCCGTGGCAGTCGGACAAAATGTGCATGTTTCATGAATAAACATGGCAACTCCGATCTTGAAAATTTTTTCATCGGGAGGTTTTCTAATCCGGCTTTGATTACAAGCACTTAAAACTATAATATAAAAAACAAAAAAGACAGCAATCGAACGAATAAAGTTTTTCATTGAATCATATATTTAGATGCGATTGTTTAAAATTATTAAATTTGGTTCTTCTGTATAATTTTTAAACGCATTAACTATGTTATGAGCAATACCCTCAATATCTTCTTCTGTTTCTTCCCTGGATTGAAATGCTTTCAGTTCCCTGGTTATTGTCATCAAAACATGTACATTGATTTTTTCTTTTACTTCCTGATCACCTTCGGTTATTTCAGGATATTTCAGAACCATAACAACCCAGAACCGAAAAACCCATGTCATCTGCTAAAATACAATAAAATTTAATTAGATCACCCAAGGTATGATCCTCAATTAGCTTACAGAAAACCAGTTTATTTACTCAATTACAAAAACCCTTCAGGTAGCACAGGGCTACAAACAAATGATAAATTATCCAAATGTTCCCTGTCTCTTTGGGAAATGGTTAATTTTCTAAAGCAATAGAACCGTTTAACAATTTAGCAATATAGCAATTCATTAGAAATCTTTACAAAAAAGACAAGCTTTTAAAAGGTAATTGATACATTTAGGAATTATTTGTTACTATTTTTAGTTGGTTTTCAAGTCCATAAATCCATAAACCATTTATTTATGCCAAGTTTTATAATTACTGAGAAATGTGACGGATGTAAGGCGCTTGACCGGACAGCATGCCAGTATATTTGTCCGAACGACTTGCTGGTTCTTGATAAGGTAAAAAACAAAGCCTACAACCGGTCGCCTGAAATGTGCTGGGAATGTTATAACTGTGTTAAGATATGTCCTACCCAGGCAATTGAGATAAGGGGATACGCTGATTTTATGCCTTTAGGCGGTGTGGTTCAACCCATGAAAAGTTCCGATTCCATTTTATGGTCGGTGAAATTCCGCAACGGGCAGATAAAAAGATTTAAATTTCCGATCAGAACTATCCCGGAGGGCAGTGCTGAACCGGATGCCGGTTGGTCAACCGGAACCGAAGATCTGAAAAGCCCGGTTCTTCGAACAGAACCCGGTTCCACGGGATTATCGGAACTACCTAAACTTTAGCCAAATATGGAAATTACTGATAATTTTGAGACCATTGAAGTCACCACCGATCTCCTGATCCTTGGTGGAGGTATGGCCGCCTGCGGAGCTGCATTTGAAGCCGCACACTGGGCTAAAAAACATAACCTCAAGGTAACCCTGGTAGACAAAGCAGCTATGGACAGAAGTGGTGCCGTTGCAATGGGGCTTTCAGCCATTAATCAATATATCGGTTTGAAAACGGGTGAAAATACCCTTCAGGATTATGTGGACTATGTAAAGAATGATCTGATGGGAATTGTACGCGATGATCTTGTGGCCAATATTGCACGACATGTTGATTCATCGGTTCATTTATTTGAGAAATGGGGATTGCCCATTTGGAAAGATGAGCAGGGTAATTATGTAAATGAAGGACGTTGGCAAATTATGATCAACGGTGAATCGTATAAAACCATTGTAGCTGAAGCGGCAAAAAATGCCCTCGCAGAATTAGGAAAAAACGGGGAATACTATGAAAAGGTCTTTATAACCGGCCCACTTATGGATGGCAACAGATGTGCAGGGGCCGTTGGATTCAGTGTCAGAGAAAATAAATTCTATGTATTTAAGGCAAAGAGTGTTCTGGCAGCAATGGGTGGTACCGTTCATGTATTCAAACCCCGGTCTGTTGGCGAGGGGCTCGGGCGCTCATGGTATCCACCATTCAATTCAGGTGCCAGTACATATTTTACGCTTAAGGCCGGTGCGGAAATGACCTGTCAGGAAATAAGGTTTGTCCCGGTCCGGTTCAAGGATGCTTATGGTCCTGTTGGGGCCTGGTTTCTCCTGTTCAAAGCCAAAGCAACAAATGCCATGGGAGAGGATTATATGGAAACCCGGGCAGATGAACTTAATAACTGGCTACCATACGGAAAAGTAAAACCAACCCCGGCTAACCTCAGGAATTACCTGATGATGCTCGAAGTAAATGAAGGAAAACATCCCATTTACATGAGAACGGATGAAGCTATCCGGGAAATTGTAAAAAAAGCAGAAGATGAAAAAACGGCTAAAAGAACCCTTAAGAAACTCGAAAATGAGGCATGGGAAGATTTTCTTGATATGACCGTGAGCCAGGCTTTATTATGGGCTTCAACCAATGTTAAACCGGAAGAGCAACCCTCCGAAATAGCGGCATGTGAGCCTTATTTTATCGGTTCGCATTCAGGCGGCTCCGGAGCCTGGGTAAGTGGCCCTGAAGATTTGGCTCCACAGGAATACAGGTGGGATTTCCCTAATATGACCACCGTACAAGGTTTATTTGCTGCCGGTGATGCTTCGGGCGCTTCCAGCCATAAATTCTCGTCAGGATCATTCACCGAAGGAAGAATCGCTGCAAAAGCTGCCATCAGTTTCTGTGTTGATTTTCCTGATATACCTTCAATTAGCCCTACAGCGGTTGAAGAAATAAAAGCTGAAATATTCAAACCACTCGAAACCTATTCGAAATTTAAAGATTATTCAATTGATCCGAACATAAACCCGAATTTTGTCAAACCTAAAATGTTTATGTTCAGACTACAAAAGATAATGGATGAATATGCAGGAGGCGTTTCCAATGCTTTCCGGACCTCGAAACCACTATTGGAGAAAGGTCTTGAACTCCTCCGGTTTATGAGGGAAGATGTGGAAAAACTTGCAGCAGAAGATACACACGAATTAATGAGATGCTGGGAGAACATTCACAGGATCTGGCAGGCTGAATCACACATCCGTACAATCCTTTTCAGGGAGGAAACAAGATGGCCCGGTTATTACTTCAGAACCGATTTCCCGAAAATGAAAGAAGAATGGAAATGTTTTGCTAACTGCCGGTGGAACCCTGAAACCGGCGATTGGGAGATGAAAAAAAGAGAGATTATTGACCTGATTGATTAATATGTTGTCGGTTGTTTCCAACCGACAATATCAATGTCAGGTGGAAACACCTGACACCATTTAAAAAATTTACATGGAAGGGAAAGGTAGTGGTATTCTTGTTGTTGGTGGGGGAATTAGTGGCATTACAACAGCACTGGAAGCGGCTGAAGTTGGGTATGAAGTGATTCTTGTTGAGAAGTTACCTTATCTTGGTGGTCGTGTAACCGGGATGTATCAATACTTCCCAAAACTTTGTCCTCCTTATTGCGGGCTTGAGATCAATTTCAGAAGGATCAGGGAAAACCCACGAATCACCTTTTTTACCTCAACCATCGTAACCAATATTTCCGGATATGAAGGTAATTTTAAAGTTACACTGACAACCTTGCCTGAATATGTAAAAAGTAACTGTACTTTATGTGGCGAGTGTATAAATGTATGCCCCGTTGAAAGACAAAATGATTTTAATTATTGTTTGAACAAGACCAGGGCAATATATTTTCCTCATGAAATGGCATTTCCCGCCAAATATGTAATTGACGATACTGTCTGTTTAATGAACCAATGTAAAAAATGTAAAGAGGTTTGTTTATATGACGCCATTGATCTCGGAATGAAACCACGAGATTCTGAAATTCGTGTCGGATCCATCGTTTTTGCAACCGGATGGAAACCCTATGATCCGGATAATTTTACTGAATATAGATTCGGTTCTTCTCCTGATGTAATTACCAATCTTATGATGGAACGTCTGGCTGCCCCTAACGGTCCAAACAAAGGAAAGATACTGCGTCCATCCGATAATACTGTTCCGAAAAACCTGGTTTTTATACAATGTGCCGGTTCAAGGGACGAAAATCATTTACCGTATTGTTCCTCAGTATGCTGTTCCGCTTCGCTTAAACATGCATTGAATTATATTCATCTTTACCCGGATGGAAAGGTGAAAATTTTTTATATCGATTTGAGGGTCGCCGGCAGGAATGAAGATTTCCTGAACCGGGTTGAGAATATATCTCAAATTGAACTGATCAAGGGCAAAGTGGCTAAAGTAACTGAAGACCGTAATACAAAGCAACTCATCGTGGAAGCAGAAGATATTCTTTCCGGAACAAAGATCACTGCATCCGCTG
>JAUWBB010000226.1 GCA_030605195.1 Bacteroidota bacterium | reverse complement strand
GACTCAAAGTCAAGCCCTGAATAATATCAGGTGCTTCACCCACCCCAGGCTATTGTCCTGCCTGCCTTGCCGGCCAGGCAGGTATTAAACTTCTAACGGAGTTTCTTGCTTTTAAAAACCCTAAGGGTTTGTGCCGAATGTTATACCGACCATACCAAATGTCACGCCTCGTGATCTGAATAGGTGATATGACTTACGAAAAAAATATTTCCAACTAAATAGAATAAATAAAAAAAGGGAGAGTTGTGTTTGATTTTCTGTTTCAAATTTGATCGAACGCAGGTTAATACATATCTGATAGCTATCATTTGCAGAAAACAGCCTTGTGTTTTAAGCAATAATTGCTGAAAATAGCCTTGTATTTTAATAAAAATCTGCCAATTATTTCTTTACCGTTCTATGCGATAAAAAAGATACCTCAATTATTAAAAAGTTTTATTTAAATAGTATTTTTGTTGATGAACCTAAAATACTATCCAATGAAACAAGTTGTCAATTTTTTTCTTATTTTATTTCTGTTTGTCTTTATCCCTTTTTATGCTTTTCCTGCAGGTAAAAAAGCCATTGTTGGCTGCCACATTGTAAATCCCACCGGTGCACCCTCACTGGAGAATGCCGTGATCATTATACAGGACGGAAAAATTATTTACGTGGGAAAAGTAGGAGAAGTTGAGCTTCCCAATGATGTTGAAATAATAGATGCCAGTGGTAAATGGGTTATCCCAGGCCTTATTGATTCGCACATACATTTTTTCCAGTCAGGGGGGATTTATACCCGGCCTGATATTTTGAACCTTACAAAGTATGTTCCCTACGAAGATGAATTGCAAAAAATTAAAGATGAACTACCACGTACTTTTGCCCGTTATTTGCGAAACGGAATAACATCAGTGGTGGATATGGGTGGCCCGTTCTGGAACTTCGAGATAAGAAAACAAGCAGAAGAAACCCTTCTAGCTCCACGTGTAGCTGTAGCCGGCCCCCTAATTTCAACATATAATCCTGAAGCATTACAATCGGATGATTCACCTATTATTAAAGTAAATAGTATTGATGAGGCCAAAGCCCTGGTAAAAAAGCAAGTGGAACATAATACCGATTTTATAAAAATATGGTACATTGTTCGCTCCGGTCAGTCACCTGCTGACAATTTTGAACTAGTAAAGGCAACGGCTGAAGAAGCCCATAAGTATAAGAAACCAGTTATTATACATGCTACTTCCCTGGAAACGGCCAAAGCAGCCATAAGGGCGGGCGCTGATATTCTGGCCCACAGCATTTACGATCAGGAAGTGGACGATGAATTTATTCAGTTGTGCAAAAAAAATAAGATAATTTATTCTACCACTGTAATTGTAACTGAGGGTTATCTTGAAGCCTTATCAGGAAAAGTACATTTGAGTCCGGCAGAATACGCTTTGTCGGACCCTTATATTGCCTCAAGCTTGTTCGATTTGAAAAAGCTACCCAAAGATGCCGCTCCTGCACGTAGCAATGAATGGATTCAAAAAAGGAAATCAAGAATTGCATTTGCCCAAAAAAACATTAAAAAGCTGCAAGATGCAGGCATAATTATTGCCGCAAACACTGATGCGGGAAACATTGGCACCTTACCTGGCCCTTCCATTTTCAGGGAATTTGACTTGTTGGCCGAAGCAGGATTGACCCCGCGACAAATAATTACAGCAGCTACCTTAAATAATGCTAAACTAATGCAACGTGAAAATGAACTCGGCTCTGTGGAAAAGGGGAAATTAGCTGATCTGTTAATATTGAATACCAATCCTTTATTGGATATTCTTAATACAAGCGATATTTACAAAGTTGTAAAAAACGGACATGTTTTTAGTCCCGAAGAGATCATCCCAAGCTCTCCTGAAGACATTGTCCAGCAGCAGGTAAATGCCTACAATGGATTGGACATTAATGCTTTCATGGCCACCTATCATTCGGAAATTAAAATATACAACCATCCGAATACGATTATTTACGATTCTCCCGAAAAAATGAGAGAGCGGTACAAAGCTCTTTTTGAAAACAACCCTGAACAACATTGTGAAATTGTAGAAAGAATAACCATTGGGAATTTTGTGATTGACAAGGAGAAGGTTACCGGCAGAGCTAATGGGAAAGTTGTCAATGCCGTGGCAGTATACGAAGTGAAAGATGGTTTAATTTATCGCGTATGGTTTATAAAATAAGGGACAGCTTCCGATTTTCCTGGAAATTCTCTAAATTCGGTAGATAACTCGAAGCCCGCCCGGCTGACACCCTGCCCCAGCCAGAATGAAAGATTCATTCTTTCGGGCTGGCGAATGACTCGATCTTGAAAACGGAGTTAAAAAAAATGGTAACCGTATAATTGAGATCATCATGGAATCAGGCAAATCATTCATGGCAAAGATGTTCATTGATGCTACTTATGAAGGTGATCTGATGGCAGTAGCCGGTGTCTCTTATACCTTTGGTAGAGAATCATATGAAAATAACGAAAACGTTATATGTAACAACCCGGGATGAGTGGCGTTCATGGCTTGAAGAAAATCATAAATCCGAAAAAGAAATTTGGTTGATCTATTATAAAAAACATACAGGCAAGCCAAGAATTCCATATGATGATGCTGTCGAAGAGGCACTTTGCTTTGGTTGGATTGACAGTATAATAAAAAGGATAGACGAAGAAAAGTATACTCAAAAATTTTCTCCGCGAAAGCAAAACAGTGCATGGTCGGACCTGAATAAGAAAAGAGTGAAAAAACTGATTGAGGAAGGAAAAATGACCAAAGCAGGATATGAAACTGTCAAAGAAGGAATTGGCACTAGTGGAGCGTTTCTTAATTAATATGGGAATAAATATCAAACAGAAATTTAATTGATCTAATTAACCTAATTAACCTAATTTCTCCCGAAGGGATGCCTATGGCATAAATAAATCCCAAAAACCAAGTCCCAATTGGGTTATTGGGAATTTGGGTATTATTTAGGTCAATTAGAAATTAGAGCAATTAGAAATTTTATTAATTATGATCCCAATATTTGAGCACTTTCCAGCATTAAAGAACAAACTAGGTTATATCAGTCTATGTGACCTTCCCACTCCTGTTCTTCATCTGACCAATGCAGGTAAAAAACTTGGCATGGACAATTTGTACATAAAAATGGACGGATATACCGGAAAAATTTACGGAGGAAATAAGGTACGTAAACTGGAATTTCTTTTGGGTGAGGCTATAAATAAAAATTCTAAAGAGGTAATGACTTTTGGAGGCGCCGGTTCCAATCATGCTACGGCTACAGCTGTCTGTGCAAAAGATGTTGGACTACAAAGCATATCAATGTTACTGCCCCAGATGAATGCTGAATACGTAAGAAAGAACCTTTTGTTAAGTTATTCATACGGAGCCGAACTTCATTATTATCGAAACGAATTCATGCTTTCCATTGGTAAAAAATATCAGCATATCAAACATTGGTTAAGGAAAGGGAAGAACCCATATTTAATTCCTGTGGGAGGTTCTTCACCTGTTGGAATCATAGGATTTATTAATGCTGCCGTTGAATTGAAACAACAAATAGACCAAAACAAAATCCCTGAACCAGATCGTATTTATGTGGCTCTTGGCAGTGTGGGTACAGTAACGGGATTATTAATCGGGATTAAGGTTCTCAATATCCAATCAACGTTAGTACCGGTCAGGGTTGTACCTTCTGAAACTGCAAATTTTGAAACTATCAAAAATCTTTTTACTGAAACCGTTTCTTTTTTATGTTCCCTTGATCCTTCCTTCCCTAACGTTAAATTTCATAAGGATGAATTTAAAATAAGGGATGAATTTTTCGGCGAAGGTTATGCACACTTTACTGAAGAAGGGGTGGAAGCCATTAACCTTTTAAAAGAGTTGGAAGATATTCGATTAGACGGAACTTATACAGGAAAAGCATTTGCCGCTCTTACCCATGATGCTAAATCAGGTGATTTGAAGAATAAGAAAATATTGTTCTGGAATACATTAAATGCAAGGGATATAACAGACGAAATCAGAGGATTGGATTACCGTCGATTGCCCAAAGCATTCCATCGGTATTTTGAAGAAGATATACAGGAATTGGATAAATATTATTAAACCCTGTCGGAACTAATTATGCATTTTTTATAACATTGATTAATAATATATTAATAACCATTAAAACAAAAATAGATACAAAATTGGATACAGTTTGGTAAGCATAGGAATAAACCTGCCTATTTATTTTTTTCCACTTAATTTTCCCATTAAATTAGTCCGGATTGGTTTGACGTCTTTCAAAGTAAAAATATTGAGCTTGTTTTTCTTGAATCCTGCATTTGCCATATATTTTCGCGCATTTGAGGAGCCATACATGAGCCTCGCGTTAGCATTTAATCCATCCTCTTTTTGTTTCCTGGTTATTATATTTATAACTCCACCCATTGCATTTGAACCATACAGGATTGAAGCAGGACCGCGTATAATCTCTATCTTTTCCGCATCGGAAGCCACGTATGCATCGGGTAACGGATGTCCCATTATACCCATAAACTGTGGATGTCCGTCAATTAAAACTAATACCTGTGTATTTGGGCTTCCTCCAAATACCACGAATTGTAATACTTCCGGCTGATCCGGTAGCAACACCAAAACCCGTTACACCCCTTTCAGTTACAAAAACACCAGGAACCCTGGCACTAATTATTGGCAATAGAGCAGATTCTTCACTTTGGTTGATTTCCTCTTTTGAGATAGTTGTGACAGTCAGGGGTACATTTTCCCGGGATACTTCTACTCGCGTACCTGTTACTACCACCTCTTCCAACTTTATTGTGTCTTTATCAATTCCTTGTGAAAAAGATAACTTTGAAATTATCGAAATTACCAACGGTATTAAAACTTTCGTTTTCATAATGAATAAAGTGTTATAAAAAATATATTCGTGTTACCTGATAGTTAAAAAAATTATCCTGTTGTTGTCATAACCAGTTTTCCATGATGGATTCCTTTTAATGAAATTAATTTATCAGATAATTCTTTTAACATCCTGGCCTTCCCTCTCACGGCAATTGTTTCTAAACAATTATTATGATCGAGATGAATATGTTGTACTGAAAGGATCATCTGATGATACTCATGTTGTAAATCGGTAGACTTGTTCTGCAAATCACGTTTATGATGATCATAAACCAATACTATTGCCCCTGCTACTTCCCTGTTTTCTTCCCACTTTTTTTCGACCAGGTTTTTGTTTATCAAGAACCTAATTGCTTGAGAACGATTAGGAAATTGATTCTTTATAACATAACTATCCAGAGCCTTCAAAAGATTCTCTTCCAATGATACACCAAATCTTTTTAATAACATCGTGCTATGTATTATAAATTAATAGCACAAATATACATAAATATTATTAGTATTGGAAAGGTTCCAGATAAATTGAAAAAGTCTCCATTTATTTATCCAAACAATCTCCCATTATTCCAACTGACACCTACTCATTTTCCGGATGAACCTAAAATACTATTAAAAACAGCCTAACATATATTCTTCTGCCAA
>JAUWBB010000204.1 GCA_030605195.1 Bacteroidota bacterium | reverse complement strand
TGGACATTTTGGGTTATTTTTTAAATAAACTTCGAGAGGGAATAATTATCCGGATGTAAAAATATACTAAACATAGCAAATCCGGAATCAAAATTACAAATAACAAATACCAAATAATAATGGCTTTGTTCTAAATAGCGTATGATTTATTATGCATAATTATAATGCTGAAAATCAAGTTTATATACATTTGCAGTTCGTAATAATTTGTATTTCAATGCTTTTTCATAAAGATTTTGTCAGTAATTACTATTTATTTTCATATAATATTTAGAACAAAGCCTCTATTATTTAACTAATTATATATTTTTTCTAAAATGTTAGTTCTAATCCTTTCCTGTTGTATATATTTTTTATTACTTTTAAAAGTTTTATTTTAAAAACAACATTCATTCAAATATTTTCTAATAATAAAAACAAAAATTATGAGTAAAGAAAATTCAGAAATTACAAGACGGTCCTTTATTGGAGGAACTGCAGCCGCTGCTGCCGGAATTACAATTTTACCCAGCTATGTTGTAAGTGGTTTGGGGCATACCCCTCCGAGCGATAAGTTAAATATTGCCGGAATAGGTGTTGGCGGTATGGGAAGAACCAATCTGGGGAATTGTAATACGGAAAATATTATCGCTCTTTGCGATGTTGATTGGAAATATACCAAGAAATGCTTTGATGATTATCCGGATGCAAAAAAGTACAAGGATTACCGGAAAATGTATGATGAAATGGGCAAGGATATTGACGCGGTGATTATTGCTACTGCCGATCATACCCATGCCCTCATTGCTGCCCATGCGATTACTATGGGTAAACATGTATACCTGCAAAAACCACTGACCCATTCAGTTTACGAATCGCGTCTGCTTACCAAATTGGCTGAAAAATACAGGGTGGCAACCTCGATGGGTAATCAGGGATCTTCAGGTGAAGGTGTTAGCCTGACTTGCGAATGGATCTGGAACGGAGAAATTGGTGAAATAAAAAAAGTGGAATCTTTCACCGATCGGCCAATCTGGCCCCAGGGACTGAATCGTCCAAAAGAGGAAATGGTGGTTCCTGACACATTAGACTGGGACCTTTTCCTTGGTCCGGCTCCCGTGCGTCCTTACAATGCGATCTACCATCCCTGGAATTGGCGCGGATGGTGGGACTTTGGTACCGGCGCTCTCGGTGATATGGCTTGTCACATTCTTCACCCGGTTTTTGTGGGTCTTAAACTTCAATATCCTATCAAAGTTCAGGGAAGTTCAACCTTGTTGCTGACCGACTGTGCTCCCAATGCCGAAATGGTTAAAATGACTTTTCCTGCACGTCCCGATCATAAAGACGTAACGGTTAAAATGCCTGAAGTTACAGTAACCTGGTTCGATGGTGGTCTGCAGCCCCCGAAACCGGAAGGATGGCCCGATGGGAAAAGAATGAATGATCAAGGAGGTGGTGTCCTTTTTCATGGTACCAAGGATACTCTGATTTGCGGTTGCTATGGTAAAGATCCATGGTTATTATCGGGTCGTGTTCCAAGCGTTCCTCCAAAAAGGCGTCGTGTAGAAACCGATCACGAAAAAGATTGGATCCGGGCATGTAAGGAAAGTCCTGATAGCCGTGTTGAAACCGCTTCCCCATTCAGCGAAGCCGGTCCGTTCAACGAAATGGTAGTTATGGGCGTTCTTGCTGTTCGCCTGCAGGGCTTGAACAAGGAACTCGAGTGGGACGGTAAAAACATGACCTTCACCAATATCAAAGATTCCGAAACAATAAAAATATGTATCGAAGACAATTTCGAAATCCAAGATGGACATCCGACCTTTAAAAAGAAGTGGACTGAACCGTTTAATGCCAGTCAGTTTGCTAATGAATTGATCAAGCATAATTATCGTGAAGGATGGTCGATACCTGATATGCCTGGTTAATTTTAGTTGCAAGTTGTTTGTTACAGGTTACAAGTTTCAGGTTATTGTGTACGTTATCGGTGTGATGCAGTTAATACAAATTATTTTTTATTAAAAATTTATTAAAAATTTAAATCACTAAGGTTCTCGTCTTCATTTACTTGCCTGCCTGACTGTCCCGATACCCAATAGCTATCGGGTATCGGGAGGTGGATAGCTTGTAACCTGAAACTTGAATTGTGTTGTAATAATTGTTTAACCCAAAATATATATTATTATGAAAATCAAAAGTCTGTTGTTTTTATTAAGTTTTGTTTTTGTACTGTTTATGGTATCCTGTAAGTCTTCAACTACCGATAAAACTGCTGAAGAAGCAGTTGAGGAAGAAGTGGTTGAAGAAGTATGGACCAGTTTGTTTGATGGTGAAACCTCGACCGGTTGGAGAGGATATAACCAGGAATCATTCCCTGAAGCCGGATGGGAAATTGTCGACGGAACCTTGCATTGTATCGGGTCAGGCAGGGGTGAAGCCGGTGGACAGGGGGGTGATATCATTACCGATAAGAAATATAAATGGTTTGAACTTCAGCTTGAGTGGAAAATAGCCGAAGGAGGGAACAGTGGAATTTTTTACCTGGCTCAGGAAAAACCAGATCAACCTATTTGGAAATCCTCACCTGAAATGCAGGTGGTCGATAATGAGAGACACCCGGATGCCCGTGATTCAACTCATCAGGCAGGATCCCTTTATGATCTTATTGCCGCGATACCTCAAAATGCTAAGCCTGCAGGTGAATGGAACCAGGCAAAGATACTGATCTACAAAGGACTTGTCGAGCACTGGCAAAATGGGGAAAAAGTGGTTGAGTACCACCTATGGACCCAGGATTGGAACAATATGGTACTTGCCAGTAAGTTTAGCGAATATCCCGATTTTGTCGAACCTGCTGAGGAAGGCTATATCGGTTTGCAGGATCACGGAGATGATGTCTGGTACCGGAACATCAAAATAAAGGTGTTGGAGTAAAAGCTTTATTCGAAAAGGCATCCGCATAACACCAAGCTTTAGCTTGGTGATTCAGAAGAGGTGACATAACCTTCCAACAGCCCGCTTTTAGCGGGCTTTATTTATTTATTAGGAGGTCGGAAAACAATCTGGCATACTTCTCGGAAATAATACTCCACCTAAATCGCCGGTTGGCGATTTCCTGCATTTTATTCTTGTATCTTTCAAGTTCGGCTGATTCGATATAGGTTACCAGATTAATAATCTGGCGGGCATTTTCGAAATAAAATGCCTGGTTTTCAGTTGTCGAAAGGTTGAACGAAACCTTATAAGCAACAATAGGTAATCCAAGATACATAGCTTCAATAAGTGATGGATTTGTTCCGCCGGAACTGTGTCCGTGAATATACAGATAACAGTTTGATCGTATACTGTCGAGCAATTCCTGACCATACACGGGATCGAGTAAATACAGGTTTTCATAATTACCATACTCTTTCTTTAAATTCTTTCCATAAGCATTCCAATTCCAATTCCCAATTACAACCAGGATTTGTGATGGCATTTTAGAAAAAGCATCCAGGATGATATGAACATTATTTTCCGGTTCAATCCTGCATACAGTACAGGCGTATTTTTTCATTTGTAACTGAGAAAAAACATTAATCAGGTTTTGTGGTATCTGTTCAATATCTGCAAATTTTATCTGCAAAGCATGATCAGCGCCATATTCAATCAAATAAGCATCTACACCATATCGGTTACGGATATAGTCATGGATAGCCGGATTATCTGTTATGACTGCGTGGGAAAATTTTACAGCAAAGTACTCGGATAATTTCAGGAATTTTTTTGAAAAGGTTTTCCATTTTTCCCGTTTCCACTCAATGCCATCAACATTTACGACAATTTTCCGGTTTGTAAATAATCTGATAAAAGGAAAGATCATCCCACCCGAAATTCCAAGAACAAGCAGAATTTTTGCATACAGCAGCGCGTGTTTTATGGAGAGGGCATCATAAAATGTGCTCTGAAAACCCATGGCATTCAGGGGGAGATAGTATAGGCGGGCTTTTTTATAAAATTTTTCCCTTTCTGATTTTTTATAATGTCTTTGGCTGCAATAAACATAAATTCTAAAATCATTTCCCAAACAATTAACCAATTGCTGGGCAACCGTTTCAAACCCCCCGTATCGGGGCGGTATGCCAACAGAACCTATAATAGCAACCTTGATACTCATTTTTTCATTAGATAAAATCAACAAAATATTTAGTACCTTGAAATTAAGATTCTATCTCCCGAAACCCGATAACTATCGGGTTCGGGATTGGCAGAAAATCACAAAAAACAAATCACAACTAACAAATAACGTATAACGTATAACATTCTTTTTTACCAACGGCCCCTGTGATCAGGGTACAAATCCGGAACAGGATCGCTTTGGAATAATTCCTTTGTATCGATATTCATCATCGATAATTTACCGTACCAGCCGGCTCCGGTGTCCATCATCCAGACTTCACATGCCTTTATCGGTTTTTCCGAATCATAATTGAGGGTAGGAGTGTGTCCAACATATATTTCTGAGAATTGACTTAACGATCTATGACTTTCCTGTGAATTAAAATAAAGTGCCTGATCGACCAGACTTCTGTCCCATATAAAAACGTTTTGATCCTGTTCCTCAAGAGGCAAATCAGTATAAATTCCGCCATGAACAAAAAGAATGTTATCCTCCACATAATAGTTTAGGGCATTCTTAAGTATTTGGACATGCTTGTCCGGCATTCCTTCCTGGTAACAGTCAATAGTAGCCCGTCCTCCCTGTGATAGCCAGATGTACGGTTTCTCACCGGTCTCAGCCCAATCCAATGCCCAGGCATCGTGGTTTCCGATAATATAAATCAGGTTACTGATCTTCAGCAATTCATCGAATGATTTATTTATTTCAGGCCAGCCATCGCAAACATCACCAAGGCAAATTAACCTGTCATGGTTGTAATCAAATTGAGCCTGTTTAAAACATTGGATTAGTGCCTTATGAGCACCATGGATATCTCCTATTACAAATATTTTGATTTTGTTCATCCCGAACTAGTGTTGAATTTATCAATAAATGATTGCATTTTGCCAAAATGCGATCCTTTCCAATACACTTTCCGGCAGGATTCACATTGATAGAATTCGTGATAAAATTCCTTGGTTTTTGGCTGCAGTACATTAATGACCGATGTTTTAGTTGTTTTGTGAATAAGGCCGTTACAATTTATACACCTGTGGAAAGGCCTGAAATTAGCTGACAGGTCAAACCGGCGGACCACTTCCCCGAATTGTTCTACCGGGTTTTGAGACCGTATCCAGTAACCATGTTTAATTTCCCTGAACTTAAGAATACCGACATCTCGGGTAAGAATGATCCTTTTTTCCTCTAATGATATTGCTGCAATTTCGGAGTCGGAATAGTGGTTTTCATATAAAGTATCAAATCCTGCCATGCGTAAATACTTGGCCAATTTCCCGAGATGGACGTCAAGAACAAATTTAGGGTTCCTTAATGGTTCTTTTCTTAACCGGGAGATTTCAGAAATTTCAAAACTTTCGAAAACAGGATAAACGGATACATGATCCTTATTGTTGAGTTGGTACCGGAAGGATACGGAATTACCGTTTACCAGGATCAGATCAACTTCGGTATGAGGAACCCCAAGAGCTTCGATGGCATCCTTTATTGCCGGATTTCCTTCGAAAAGATAAGGGAACAGGATTTTTTTCTTTATGTTTGGAAGAAAATCGTTTAGTTCTTCATAAAACCGAAATTGGGCAATCTTAGCCATGCAGGATAATTTTTGCTTCTAATTACAAGACTGATTATTGTTAGGTTACGGGTTGCGGGTTTCAAGTTTCGCATTACAGCCTGCTTAACAACTTCCAACATTCCAATATTCCATTGTTCCAATATTCTACCATTCTCCTATAGCAATGCATTTGGCACTTCATTCCATTCTTTTATCTTTTTCCAGCCGAATACAATTCGGCTCTACATCCTTTGCTCTTCGCTCT
>JAUWBB010000170.1 GCA_030605195.1 Bacteroidota bacterium | reverse complement strand
ACCTGATTAACCTTATCGACCGGAACAAAAATAACAAGCTTTCTTAGTTCTCCTTTTCGTGGTGATAGTATGCTGGTATGAATTAATCCTAATTTGCTGGCCATTTTAGAACTTACTCCACCTAGTATACCGTCAAGGTTTGTATGCGAAGCATATACAGCTATATGATTTTGGATAGCCTTGATAATAATACGTTCAACATAAGTCCTTCCGGTTATGCTCTTTAAGCCGGCAAAAATAACCGGATGATGAGCAACTACAAGGTTGGAATTTAACCGGATTGTTTCATCGATAATCTCTTCTGTTACATCGACGGTAACCAGAACGGAACGAATTTCCAGATCAGGATCGCCAACAATTAAGCCGGCATTATCATATGATTCCTGGAATGATAACGGGGCAAAATGATCCAACCATGAAGTAATGTCTTTTACACGCATTCCATATTGTATGTTAATCAGGCTACAATCCTTCCCTTATCTCGATCAGAAGGTTTTTGATATTCTGCAAGTATTTGACTACCTCAACATTATTGATGGTATCCTCCTTGTTTTCTTTAAGTTTCTTTTTAACACCTTTAAGTGTCATTCCGCGTTCTTTTACAAGATGATAAATGATATAAATATTATCAATATCCTTGCTTTTAAAGAGCCGATTTCCTTTTTTATTCTTTTTGGGTTGAAGAATATCAAATTCTTTCTCCCAGTAACGAATGAGTGAAGCATTTACATTAAACATTGAGGCCACTTCACCTATGGAATAAAACAACTTCTCAACTTTTTTTTCCTTGTAAGGCATAACGATAGTGGTAAAGGAGTTAATAAGTTATTGATTTACTAATTTAAACAATTCCTGATTAAGAATCAATGTATCCTGAAAAATTGTTTTTTTTAGCTTGCTACTATTAGTTCATTCGAATTTTTCAGTAAGTTATAAGTTATTCGTTATTAGTTAATTTATTTATTGCTATTTTTCTTATTTCCAAAACAATACAAATATCCATCGCGTGAAGCTATATAAATTTTTTTGTCATAAGCTATTGGAGTAGCTTCGAAGGTTGTTTCGAATTTGTCAAGCAAAGTAAATGTAAGGTTTTCGTTAAATTCAAATAAAAATATTCCATGATATCCTGCTATAATTAATTTATTGCCGGCAAATATTGGAGTTGAGATGGAAGGACCGATCTGTTTTTTAAAAATAGTTTTAGGTGTCGGGTAATATGTTAAACTATCCGGACCCAATACATTATTTCCGATTTCAATTGTTCTATGATCAACCACATATAAATACCCATCAATACCTGCAATCGCGGCCAGGTATGGATAATTATCCTTCCTGTAAAAATCATTAATGCCAACCGAACCGATAACCCCACCTTTCCAACCGGCAAATTCACTATTATTTGTCGGATGAAACCATACAACAGCATCTCCGGGATCTTTGGAAGGATCGAGTTTAAATGCCCCACCTTTCCCCTTAATATATTGTTTCTCTATTGTAACAATAATACAACTATCATGGGTAACCACAGCGGAACCATCGATATCTGAACCAATATAAAAGTCCCACTCAAGTTCGCGGGTATTCATATCATAACCATAAACATGACCTGAACCGGAGGCTATATAAATCCTATTTCCAAGCAAACTTGGTGACGATTCGGTAACAACATTGTAATTGTGATGTTTTACATCTTCCGGCCGGTAGAGTTTTCGTTCCAGTATTATTTTCGGTTGTAACATACCCTCTCGTATTGTTGCTTTCCTTTTATCCGGATCAAAAACCGTGAACAGGGAGTTTTCCAGTCCTAAATAGGCCATATCATTAATGATCAAAGCTGATCCGTCAACATCGCGGCTATAACTATCTGTCCATTTGCTGTTTAACCGCCAGAATTCTTCCCCCGTGATGTACGATATTGCCCTGTAACTCGGAATATATTTCGAATCAAGAAAATTCTCCACTCCCAATCTGCTTCCCTGCAGAATAACGTATCTGTCAGCAAGTTTGTCAGCCTTTTCGTTAACCCATATTGTTCCCGTTCCCTTTACTACATCATCAAACTGATATTGCCATACGATCTCTCCTGTTTCAGCATTGATCTTCTTTAAAAAATGATCAAAGGCTCCCTGGATCAGGTATTTTACCGTATCTTCCTGAACCAGCAGGGGCTGTCCTGTCCAACCGGCGCCTGCCCATATCTTTTCGCCAATTTCCCTGGAAATTACTGTCTTCCCTTTCCCTAAATAAACTTTCCATATCAGATCAAGCCTGGATGGCGCATGATTTCCATAGTAGTTCCTTTTTTCATTTCCCAAAAAAGTAGGAATCAAAATTTCAATTTTATATGTGGAATCGGTTTCGGATGTATCGCGACAAAACGAGTAAAATGAATGTTCACCTGGCTTATCGATGGAAAATAAAAAAGCCGGTTCGTTAAATAACAAACCGACTGAGATTAAAAAAGTGAAAAAAAAATTGTTTTTCTTAAAAAGTTTATATTTAAATGTATTCTCCAATATTTACTTTAATCAAAACTCTGACCACTTTTCATTGAAAGAACAATCATCCTGTCGTATTCTTCAGGTGACAGATCGTTAAAATAGTAATTAACCGGATTTATCTTTTTCCCATTTCTAATTACTTCATAATGCAGGTGAGGAGCAGTTGATCTACCAGTATTTCCCACAAAAGCGATGACATCCCCACGTATTACCTCTTGCCCCTTTCTTACATTGAAACTGTTTAAATGAGCATACCGGGTTTTATATCCATATCCGTGGTCAATAAGGATAGTATTGCCAAATCCGCGTGATCGTCTCGCTTCTATAACAGTACCATTTCCGGTAGAGAAAACTTCAGTTCCTGTTGGTGCTGTAAAATCCATACCATAGTGAAACAGACGGATTTTATATATTGGATGCACCCGGTAACCCCAGCCTGAGGCTGTTCTCCTGAGATCCTTATTGGCAATAGGCTGGATAGCCGGAACACTGGCAAGCATATCCTCTTTATTTTTGGTCAATTCAATAATTTCATCAAAGGATTTGGTCTGGATATATAATTTTTTCTTGATCTTATCCAGCCGTTTTGCGGTTTCGAGAACGATCTCCGAATTATCGAAACCTTCCAGGTCAGCGTATCGGTTAATTCCACCGATTCCACTCTCCCGCCTGGAATTAGGAATGGGTTCAGCCTCGAAAATGGTACGGTATATATTATCATCTGTTTTCTGTAAAAACTCAAGTTCGTTTTCAATAAGTTCCAATTCCTTTTAAGCTATCTCATACTTAAGTATCAACTGACTTATTTCGCGATTTAAAGCCTTTTCTTTCGGAGAATTAAAAAAAGAAAAGAAAAAAACATTATAAGCAATTGCAATCAGTAAAGTCGCCAGTAAATATGAAAAAAACCTGAAAATCTTTGTCTTAATGCTGAACTGAATTTTGTTAAAACTCAGAGATTCACGATCAAATTTGTATTTTCCTTTAGCCATATCATTCTAAATTTTAATACAATAGAATCAAAAAAATAATTCCGATTCGGGCAAATCTAATTTAAATAAATTAATTTTACAAATAATTTAGTATCTTAAAATTAATATTCTGTCTCCAGAGCAGAAAATAACAAAATATAAATAAATACCAATAAATCAATATTCAATGACCGAAACTAATTATTTTATTAACTCCAGCCAAATTAGAGAAGCCTTTTTCGATTTTTTCAGGTCGAAACAGCATCATATTGTTCCTTCTGCTCCCATGGTCATTAAGAATGATCCGACCCTGATGTTCACCAATGCGGGAATGAACCAGTTCAAGGATATTTTCCTGGGAAACTCGCCTGCCAGGCATGTCAGAGTAGCCAATACACAAAAATGCCTGAGGGTCTCTGGCAAACATAATGATCTTGAGGAAGTTGGCCACGATACCTATCATCATACCATGTTTGAAATGCTGGGGAATTGGTCATTTGGTGATTATTTCAAAGAAGAAGCCATCAGATGGAGTGTTGAATTTCTGGTGAAAGTTCTTGGGATTCCAAAAGACCGGATATATGCTACTATCTTTGAAGGAAGCAGGGAAGAAAACCTTGAACGGGATAACGAAGCCTATTTACACTGGAAAGAAATCCTGGATGAAGACAGGATCCTTGAAGGCACAAAAAAGGATAATTTTTGGGAAATGGGCGACACGGGCCCATGCGGACCGTGTTCTGAAATTCACATCGATCTTAGATCTGAAGAAGAAAGGCGGAAAATTAACGGAAGGGAGAAGATCAATAAAGATCATCCGCTGGTAATTGAAATATGGAATCTTGTTTTCATCCAATACAACCGGAAAGCAAACGGAGAACTGGAGCCACTTCCTAATAAACACGTTGATACCGGTTTGGGATTTGAAAGATTAGCCATGGTCGTACAGAAGAAAAGATCGAATTACGAAACGGATATATTTCAACCGCTAATAAGTGAAATAAGCAGAATTTCAAGTAAATCATACGGAAAAGGAAATGAATCCGATGTTGCCATGCGGGTGGTTGCAGATCACCTCAGGGCTGTATCTTTTTCGATTGCCGATGGGCAATTGCCTTCAAACAATAAGGCTGGCTATGTTATCCGCAGAATTCTCAGAAGGGCAATCCGGTATGGATATACATTTTTGCAACAATCTGAACCTTTTATATATAAACTGGTCCCGGTACTTGCGAGTACAATGGGAGATTATTTTACCGAACTGAAATCACAACAGGAAATCATAACAAAAGTAATCCGGGAAGAAGAAATTTCATTTCTCAAAACACTGGAAACCGGCATCGGGCTGCTCGACCAGATTATCCGTAGTACAAAATCAGATAATCAAATCATTATACCGGGTAAAATCGCCTTTGAATTATACGATACATATGGATTCCCTTATGATCTAACCGAGTTGATCTTAAGAGAAAATGAACTAAGGGTTGATCGAAAAGGATTTGAAACGGAGATGAAAGCACAGAAGGATAGGTCAAAAAAGGCTGCCACCATCGAGGCCGGCGACTGGATAGAATTGAAAAAATTGGAACAGCAAGAATTTATCGGGTACAACAATCTTGAATCAGGAATATTTATTATACGATATCGTCAGATTAAATCAAAGGGGAAAGATCTATACCATTTAATTTTTAATAAAACTCCTTTTTATGCAGAAGCAGGTGGACAGGTTGGTGATACAGGTTATATTGAATCCGGAGACGAGAAGATACAAATCATTGATACCATTAAAGAAAATAACCTGAGCATTCACATTACCAGGCAATTACCAAAAAATTCCGCTGAAAAGTTCCATGCAGTAGTCGATTCAGAGAAAAGGGAACTTACAGCAAATAATCATACGGCAACACACCTTTTACATTATGCCCTCAGGAAGGTACTTGGAAACCATGTAGAACAAAAAGGCTCCCTTGTTACCCCGGATCATCTAAGATTCGACTTTTCTCATTTCCGGAAAGTATCTGATAAAGAACTCATCAAGATCGAATCCATTGTAAATAATCTGATTCGTTCAAACCTTGTTCGTGATGAGCGCAATGACATAACAATGGACGAGGCAATTGAAATAGGGGCAATTGCCTTGTTTGGAGAAAAGTATAGTGATCTGGTCCGGGTTATTAAATTCGGATATTCAGTTGAACTTTGCGGGGGTATTCACGTTAAGGCAACCGGGCAAATTGGATTTTTTAAGATCATATCGGAAGGAGCTATCGCGGCAAGTATCAGGCGCATAGAAGCAATAACAGCCCTGAGAGCTGAAAATTATATAAATGAACAACTAAGGATTTTGAAAGAAATTACCAAACAAATCAAAGGATCCAGGGATATTTTACAGGATATCAATACATTAATTAAGGATAATTCTCAATTGAATAAGAAACTCGAAAAACTTCATAAGGGACGTCTCCAAATTCAAAAGAAATACCTTCATAGTAAATCTATCAGAATTAATGACATGGAAGTTATTGCAGAAGAGATTGAGATTCAATCTGCTGATGCTTTAAAAGATCTGAGTTTTCAGCTCAGAAATGAAATTCCGGATCTGTTCCTTGTACTGGGGGCTGAATTGAATGGCAAGGCCAACCTGGCGATCATGATATCAGACCGATTAGTCAAAGAAAGGAATTTTAACGCCAGTGATATTATTAAAGAAATTGCAAATGAAATCAAAGGCGGTGGTGGTGGTCAACCCTTCTTTGCCACAGCAGGAGGTACGTATCCCGGTGGTATTCAAAAAGCCATTGAAAAAGCAAAAAGAATGATCCCTAATTAGAAATGATGTAACTAATCAGTACTAATATTTCGTTCTTGAAATAACATATCATTTAAATAAATTTCTCCCCAAGGGATGCCTTTGGCATAATTACTCTATCCGTACAGCTGACGGATGACCTAAATAATACCCAAATTCCCAATAACCCAATTGGGACTTGGTTTTTGTAATTTATTTAGAAATTAGGTCCATTAGGTTAATTAGCCTGACGTATTCATAAATATTATCATTTTTCAATATTTATGAATAGTACAGGCTAACCCCTGACGCTTTGGTCAGGGTGTGACCGAAGCGTCATCACCTGACTGTGGAAAATCAATAGTTGAGAAGTCCTCAACTAT
>JAUWBB010000252.1 GCA_030605195.1 Bacteroidota bacterium | reverse complement strand
GCAGGTATTATATTGATTTTAACAAAGCGTACAACCCTCCCCGTGTTTTCACACCATATGCATCCCGTCCCCTGCCTCCCAAAGAAAATATTCTGCCAATCCGTATTAGTGCAGGAGAAAAATCAATTGAGCACTTTTATTAATTCTTAATCCTTTCCTTAATCAATTCGAGGTATTCCTTTCCCAATTTTTCATCATCAAGGTTAAATATCCCACAAATAAAATTATCCTCCCAAATTATCATGATCTTACCGTTGTAAGGATCATTTATCAACTGGTAACCTTCATCCGGTTCTTCTTGTTTTTTTAAAAACCTGTAATAGTCACTAATGATTTTTTTGCATTCTGTGGGTTCTTCCCGATGAATGATAAATAAGGAAAAATTATTATTGCCTACTGAATATTCTGCTGTAAAAGCTTCATTCAGAAATTCATGTCCCAGAAAATCCTTCGCGATAAACTTGCCTGTATATTGAATTTTATTATCCTCGGGGAACCATGAAACTGCCTGGGGAAGTTCTTTTTCCCCATCAAGCGTTTTAGAGACTTCCTTTGCAATAATCCGGATATCCTTGTCATTTTTGGTTTTTCCCGATACAGAATTAATTTTTATGTAATACCTGTCCTGAATAAAATGCATCAGGGCTTCTTCAGAATAACCCTGCATACCGATCGGGATAAAATTGTAGTTTGCCGATCGTTCCTGACTATATATACCATAAGCAAAAACGGGTGATTTATGCTGGTATATCTCTACTTTAATACTCTGGTTCTTACCCTTGATATACTCGGCAATAAATAATTTTTCGAATTCATAACTTAAATAGGCATCGGCTGCACCATTTATATAATCCCATAAATTATGGGGGAAATAAACAGGATATTCTTCAAGTATCTTCCATCCTTTAATTTCCGGAAATGGAATTCTTTTTTCCTCATCAGCATTTAACGAACAACTGCTTTTTGCAAAACCATCTAACCATGTTGTTAAGGATATAACAATAAAAATAAGGAATGTAATTCCAATCCTATATCTTTTCATTTTTACAATTCTTTTAATTAATTCAGTTAAGTTATGAAATCAGCCGGAACATCCAACAACCTTGTAACATCGGTAATTTTTTCTGCAACGTTAAATCCCTTTGCACATACTACAGAACACGAATTACAATCCTTGCAGGGATTCTTTGCCAGGTCAAGGGCAGTCAATAATTCATGAGCTTTTTCGAAGTTCCTGTATCCGTAAGTATACATATATGCCCTCATAATATCTGGAACAGGCAGATTTTTTTTACATTGAGAAAGACAATTTTCACAACTTAAACAATATAGTCCGGTATTTGATTGAGCCAGAATGATATCTTTTTTCTCCTCCTCAGTCATTTCCAGGTTACTCATCACGTTTATGTCCATTTCCAGTTGATCAAACGCGGTACATCCAGCAATAATGGTATGAATATTAGAATTTTTCAGTACCCATTTCAAGGCAGCTGTCGCGTTAACCGGTTGCTGTCTTTCCCTGTCCAAGAACCCACCGGCTAAAGTTTTCATGGCTACGATTCCCAAACCGCCCTTTGCTGCCTTCTCAATTGCCCTGTTTAATTCATCTAAATTTTTCATAGTAAAATTATAGCTTGTGAGGATAACTTCATAGACATTGCTTTCAACTGCTGCCTCAATTACTTCAGGCGAACCGTGTGTAGAAATACCAATAAATTTGGTTTTTCCTGATTCTTTCGCCATTTTCAATGCATTCAGCATGGTTTTATTCTGTGCTGCTGCAGGATTATTAACACTGTGAAGGTAAAGAATATCAACATATTCCAAATCCAGTCGGTTCAAACTAATGTCAAATTTATCCAGTAAATTCTTTTCAGTTACATCCTCCGAGTAATTGCCTGTCCTCCTGTTGTAGCCATCTGGTCTGACTTTCGTGGCGATCACGTAAGAATCACGCGGAAAATCTTTCAATACCGTGCCAATAATTTCTTCATTTCTGCCACCTTGATATACATGCGCCGTATCCAGGTGAACAATTCCCTTTTCCAATGCTGTCCTTACCAGGTTTGGATTATCGGAATTCATAACTCCCATACTAATAACAGGAAGTTCAATGCCTGTTTTTCCCAGGGTCCGGTATATAAATTTTTGATCAGATGATTGGGATTTTTCTTTTTCCCCGTGAACTTCACTGAAGGCTTTCCTGCCAATCATCAAACCGGTTGTACCTATGACGGAGGATTTAATAAATCCCCTTCTGTTGATTGATTTGTTTGATTTCATATTATGGTATTATTTAGAGTAGTTTTACAAACAATGAAATTTTGGTTAAAAAATTTGTAATCGTATGAACAAATTCCTGATAACTATATAAAACAGCAAAATAGATTAATAAAACCAAAGAAACAATTTAAATTAACATGAGTTTGGATATATTATATTTTTGTACCCAATCAGTATGTTGATATGAAAAAAAAATGTTGTGAAATGTTAATAGTTAACAACTTATAACTTATAACGTATATCAACTACAAATTTATTCCATTTTCCGTATCCTTACCTCAATATCCTTCTCATCTTTCAATAACACAACCAATTCGTTCGTATCGGTTTTACCGAAGTGATAGGGATAAAGGATTCTTGGACGGAATGTTTTTGCAGCGTCAGCAACCATTTCAGGTGTCATTGTATAAGGCAGGTTCATCGGAAGAAAAGCAATGTCAATATTCTTTAGTTCCTTCATCTCGGGGATGTTTTCGGTATCTCCGGCGATATACACCTTTTTGTTTCCCAGATTAAGGACATAACCGTTTCCTATACTCTTTGGGTGAAAAGGTTGTCCGTTCGGCCGGTGGTGCTTGATGTTGTATGCCGGAACTGCCTTAATTTCAATTCCTTTTACCTCTCTGGTTTCGCCGTTTTTCATAACGATCCCGTCTTCGACTTTTGATTTGGATTTTTCATTCAGAACAATTGCCGTTTTGTCAGTACGTATTAATTTGATGGCATCGGGATCCAGGTGATCACCATGCTCATGGGTAATTAAAATAATATCTGCCCCTGGCATTTTACTGTAATCGGCTTCACGGGATACAGGATCGACATGTATTATTTTACCTTCGTATTTCAACATTAATGTCCCGTGACCGATAAAGGTTATTTCCAGTTCGGTTCCGTTTGCTTTGAAAACATCTTTTTCAAATTCCTGTTGTGATGTTCCATTCATAGAAAACAAAAATACTACTATAATCAATAATATTCCCCTGAATAATGATTTGTAAATTAACTGTTTCATGGTTCTGGCGTTTTATAATTTGGATGAATATACCTTTTTTAATAACATTTAAATTTAAACAAAAATAAGATAAAATACTATATTACCCTCACCGTTAATATGAATCTTAGTATCATAGACCTTCGGAAAAGAATTCGAAGCCCCAGTAGATCCGATTTTTAATCGGATATTATTTTCTCCGAATGCAACTCGTAGCTGAATACTCCGAATACAATTCGGAGCTACTTTCGCTAAATTATAATTCGGAGCTACATGTAGAGCCGATTTCCAATCGGATATTACCCATTAGGTTTAACGAAAAAGAAACAGTTACATTATTTAGTAATCACGGGGTTAACATTTTTTTTTATGCAAAAATGTATATCTTTAAAGCGAACAGGTATATAATACGATTTCAATTTGTTCTTATTAATCCCAAATATTTCCTCATGAAAAAAACAAAACGACAAAAAAACGTAAACCGCCGTCATTTTTTCAAATTGTTAGCCACAGGCGGTTTGGCAGCTTCATTTGCACCTCTGACACTGAAAAATACCTATAGCCAGGAAGGTAAGCAGGAAGGGAAACCTGCCACCAATATTAAAGATGCCCTCGCCTACCCCAGAAATGAGAATTCACTGCCCGGGAAATTCCCGGGAAAGGTGGTCCATATTCACGATGAAAAATCAGCTGTTGATAATGTAATAAACGAAAAAGTCGTTTATGAAATGATCAAAACGGGCATGATAACTTTAACCGGGAAAAAATCCCTGAAAAAGGCATGGCGAATGTTTGTCGGACCGGATGACATCATCGGTCTAAAAGTCAATCCGGTTGCCGGCAAGTTGTTGTCAACCAGCCTGGAGGTAACATCGGTCATCATCAAACAACTTGAAGAATCAGGAATACCGCGGAAAAATCTTGTAATATGGGATCGCAGGGAATTTCAGCTGGAGGAGGTCGGATATACTTTTGAGAACTTTCCCGGAATTAAGATCACCGGAACAGAACAAAAAGATAAGGAAGGGTCTTTCTATGATGCTGATGGTGAGCTTTATGGTAAAAAAATGATTGATACTGATTGGTATTACTTTGCCGATATTGAAGGAGAATACGATTCCCATACCCTGCCTTATATGGTTAATGAAGGTAAATATTCTTACTTCTCAAAAATCTGTACAAAGGACGTGGATAAGATCATCAACATTCCCATTCTGAAAAATGCCGGAGGATCAGTTACTCTTGCGCTTAAGAACCTTGCATTCGGTGCCGTTTCCAATACCTCAAGACTTCATAAGGATCTTTGGGCTGAAACCTGTGCCGAGGTACCTGCTTTCCCTCCCCTCCGAGATAAGGTGGTTTTAAACATTATCGATGGCATCAAAGGATGTTTTAATGGCGGCCCGGGCGCCAATCCCCAGTTTTTTACCTGGTATAAAGATATTCTTATCGCAACCGATCCTGTTGCCGTGGATAGAATCGGTTACGAAATTGTAACAAAGAAACGGATTGAAAAAGAAATTCAGAAGAAGGAAAATCCAAAAGACAGACAATTTTTGGAAATGGCAAAGGATTTAAAACTTGGGGAATGCGATCTGGAAAAAATTGATCTCCGGAAAATCGAATTGACATAATGGATAGCGGAGGTTTTGTATGTTGTCGCTTGTTTCCAACCGACAGTTCCAAGTGTCAGGTGGAAACACCTGACAGCATTTTATTGTGGAAGAATGGAACCATTCTGTGAGCAAAGCGAACAGAATGTCTCACGAGCAGGTTTGAGCGAACGA
>JAUWBB010000363.1 GCA_030605195.1 Bacteroidota bacterium | reverse complement strand
ATTTCAGAAGGAAGCAGCTCCTTGTTTTTTGATTTTGATCACGATGGAGATCTTGACCTATTTGTTACCAGACCAAACTCAAACTTACTTTATCGAAATAATTCTGATGACACTTTTCTTGAGCAGGCTGAGAAATCTAATCTGTCAGGTGGAAGTGTATTGAGTACTAATGCAGGGTTTGGTGATTTTGATGAAGATGGTGACATTGATCTTTTTGTAGTAAATAATGATGCCTCTAACACGCTCTATTCTAATCAGAGACAGGGAATTTTTAAAGATGTCACTGAAGGAAGCGGCCTGGAAAGCGAGGAGGGATCAAGCGCTGTTACAATTGGAGATTACAACAATGATGGATTTTTAGACCTGTTTGTAACGTCACTTAAGGCGGGGAATTGCAGATTATTTCGTAACCAGGGTAATGGCAGCTTTGAGATAGATAATACATCAAAAGAGTTGGTTCAGACCCTTCAAAGCGTTCGGGCGTACGATGCATCTTTCCTGGATTTTGATAACGATGGGTTTCTTGATCTTCTGGTAGTTGGTGAATCAAATACAGAAGGTGGTGATGGCGTGTTTCTCTATCACAATGATGGAACAGGAAAATTCTGGGTTGTATTGAATATATTACCTGAAGATTTAATATCCGGCAGACAAATTCTAACTTTTGATTACAATGATGATGGTGATACGGATGTTATTATTACCGGGATGGACGGGAGTATTCGTCTACTACGTAATGATGGAGGGAATAACAATCATTTCGTTAAGATGAAACTGATTGGTCTCAGGGCTGGTAGCGCAAAGAATAATTATTATGGGATCGGGGCAAAAGTTGAAATACGATCCGGTAACTTATATCAATCAAAAGTTGTAACCGAACCCAACATTCATTTCGGATTAGGCCCCCGTGCAAAAGCTGATGTAATACGTATTTTATGGACAAATGGTGTTCCACAAAATATATTCTTCCCCGAAACCGATCAGGACCTGGTGGAAGAACAGATCCTAAAAGGATCATGTCCGTTTCTTTATACATGGAATGGAGAAGAATATATATTCGCGAAGGATATCATGTGGAGAAGCGCACTAGGCATGCCCCTTGGTATTATGGGTGAAGAGGAAGCAACAGCATATGCCAGTCCGGATGCTTCTGTTGATTATATCAAAATTCCAGGTGAATTCCTAAAACCAAAAAAAGGTAAATATTCAATTCAGGTCACGGATGAATTATGGGAAACAATATTTTTGGATAAAATAGAGCTCATTGCACTTGATCATCCCGATTCAGTTGACCTGTTTGTGGATGAAAGATTTACCCCCCCAGGTAATCCGGGTTATAAGGTTTACCAGGTTAGAGAAAAACACATACCGGTATCAGCAATTAACAAGAATAGTACAAACCTCCTACCATTTATTGCTGAAAAAGATGATAAATATGTATCAAATTTCAAACCGGGAAAGTATCAGGGAGTGACTGAAATGACCGACCTGATTTTAAATCTGGGTGAAATTGATCCATCAGAAGATATTTACCTTTACCTTAATGGCTGGATATTTCCATCTGACGCCAGTATTAATGCCTCAATTTCACAATCAGGCGAGATAAAAATAATTTCACCATACATTCAGGTAATTAATAAAAAAGGTGAATGGGAAACGATTATTGATAATCTAAGCTTCCCAATGGGAAAAGATAAAACCATTGTAGTTGAACTTTCAGGCAAAATCCCTACATCAGATTCACGGATCCGAATACGTACCAATATGGAAATTTACTGGGATCATATATTCTATACTAACGACAGTCCGTCAGCACCAATTCGTTCGAGCAAACTAAATCCGTGTTCAGCAGACCTGCATTACAGAGGATTCTCCCGGACCTATAGAAAAGGGAGCAGGTATGGGCCACATTGGTTTGATTATAATAATGTTACCACCGATCAGAAATGGAGAGACTTGTTGGGAAATTACACCCGTTACGGTGATGTGTTGCCTCTTCTTACAAAAGCAGATAACAAATACATAATAAAAAATGCAGGTGATGAGACTACGATAGAATTTAGTGCTGAAAACTTACCTGAATTACCAAAAGGGTGGGAAAGAGATTTTCTTATCCATAGTGTTGGATGGGTGAAGGATGGTGATATAAACACAGCAACCGGGAAGACTGTATTACCCTTGCCATTTCATAATATGAGCAGGTATCCATACGGATCAGAGGAGTCCTATCCGTCTGATCCTGAATACCTGGAATATATGAAAGTATATAACACGAGAAAAGTTACCACTGAGAACTTTCGGAAAGCAATTATTGAGACAAATTGAATTAGTCATCAATGGACTGGTTCAACAACAGGCGGAATTTCCAGCCGGTTTTATCATTGACAGGGACCCCGGGTTTATTTCATAATGACCCCGATGGTATGTTCATTCGTATCTGCAAAATATGTTGCTGAATGGAGCCGCTTATGCTCACCGCCTGGTTTCTATAATCACCACGCCGTTGCCTCCCCGGGCCCCGTAAATAGCGGCATTGCTATCTTTTAGTATATCGATTGACTTGATCTGGCAAGGTTGCATCCAATCGATGCTTCTGGTAGCTACCCCATTAACTATAATAAGGGCCTGTGTTTGGCCACTAAAAGAACCACTTCCCCTTATATAGATATTTCCACCGCTCACCATTACCCCGGAGAACCGGCCCCTGATCAGGTCGAAAATATTCGCGTAATTGCAAAAGTCATTATTCTCCTGTTCAAGATGATTGACCGCGTAAATGAGATCCTCTTCATTGATATAACCATATCCGACAGCCAGGTCCCTGTTCGTTTTGGTATCAATAAAAAGCAGGTTAATAAGCAGAAAGTCTGTATCCGGCCCAACCTTTTTGTTGACTGGCCGAAAGGTCTTTGGCTTTATCCTGATGATATCGTTCTCAAAGCATACAATAGAGAATTGTCCGAGCGAATCAGACGTTATAGCTGTTTTGGCCTTTTTTGCAGTAACTTCAACATTCTGAACTGGATAGGTGTTAAATACAGTCAGCTTTCCATGGATCACCCTGTTCTGGGCAAAAACAGAAGTTGATAAGAATACTCCCGTCAATACTATAATGATTTGTTTCATATGAATATTATTTAGCATCAAAGATACCAAACTTTTACAATAAATGAACAGGAAAAAATGTCTGGTTG
>JAUWBB010000290.1 GCA_030605195.1 Bacteroidota bacterium | reverse complement strand
AAATAATTATAACAATCTTTATCATCCTTGAAACGTTTATAAAAATTGATAGAATTCACGCCTCTAAAATCCAACTTTGTTTCCATTTGACAAAGTTAAATTTTATTTCTAAATTTGTGCGACCTAAACGCATATACCTAATATTTTATTACATCTATCGCGAACTTAAATAACCTTTCTCCTAATCCCCTATCCATAATTTTTAATTTTTAATTTTTAATTTTTAATTAAATAGCGTAGCTATGTTCTATCCTTAACCTCATTTACTACAGCCTCAAAGGCTTCAGGATGGTTCATTGCAAGGTCAGCTAATACTTTACGGTTAAGAACAATTCCTTTTTTGTTAACTTTTCCAATAAACTCGGAATAGGACATATCGTATTGTCTTGCTGCAGCATTGATCCGTTGGATCCACAGAGCCCTGAAGTTGCCTTTTTTCTTGCGTCTGTCACGATATGAATATTCCATGGCTTTTTCCACGGCATTCTTTGCAACAGTATACACGTTTTTTCTCCTCCCAAAATAACCTTTTGCTTGTTTGATTATTTTTTTTCTTCGTCTTCTTGATGCAACTGCATTTGTTGATCTTGGCATAGTTTTATTTATTTTGAATGGTTAGCGTTCCCCCGGATAATTCAGATTAACTTATATGTGTCGGAATTTACTCACTTCGTTCATGAAATCGCCCCGATAGCCATCGGGGTTAAGTTCAATGTTTTGAGGTTTACAAACAATTATATAGCGTAGCTATGTATTTCTGTTAACAATAGAATTTATTTGACTGAAATCGAATTATTTTTGTACCAGCAATAATTTGATGTTTTTCTCATCAGCCTTATGAACTGTGGTGAAATACGTCAGATTCCTTTTTCTTTTTTTTGCTTTTTTTGTCAGAATATGGCTTTTGTAAGCATGTTTTCTCTTGATCTTTCCCGTACCCGTTATAGAAAACCTTTTCTTTGCCCCGGGGTTTGTCTTCATTTTTGGCATTACTTCTTTCTCCTCTTTTTATAAATAATCTTTACTTTTTCCTTTTTCCAAGTATCATGGGTGAAAATAACATTATCATTTTTTTTCCTTCCAGTTTTGGTAATTGTTCCACTTTTCCATATTCTTCAAGGTCCTGGGCCAATCTTAACAGAAGGATTTCACCCTTTTCTTTATATAGTATTGTTCGTCCTTTAAAGAACACAAAGGCCTTTAATTTTGCGCCGTCAGTGAGGAATTTTTGAGCATGTCTTAGTTTAAAATTGTAATCATGCTCATCGGTATTTGGGCCAAACCGGATTTCCTTCACTACAATTTTTGTGGCTTTGGCTTTCATTTCTTTAAGTTTCTTTTTTTGTTGATAAAGAAACTTCTGATAATCAGCGACTTTACAGACAGGGGGGTCGGCCTTTGGCGATATTTCCACCAGGTCAAGATCCAATTCGTCAGCCATCTTAAGTGCCTCCTGAATGGAATAAATTCCCGGGTTGTTTATGTTCTCACCAACTACCCTTACTGTTTTAGCCCTTATCGCCTCATTAATAAAAAACCTTGGGTGATTTTTCCTAAAGTTTCTCCTTCTGAAATGTGGTCCAGCTATAGCTTATTCCTCCTTATTAATTCGTGAAATTTATAAACCGTTAATTTACCTGTTTTCTGATTTCTTCTTGAATCAATTTTGTAAAATCAGTTAATTTCATAGCGCCCTGATCCCCTTCTCCCTGTTTCCTTACTGAAACGGTCTTATTTTCCACTTCTATTTCTCCAACAATCAGAAGGTAGGGGATCTTCTTTAGTTCATTGTCTCTTATCTTCTTACCAATCTTTTCGTTACGCTCATCAATCAGAGTGCGAATATCGGAATTATTTAGAAAATTTAAAACTTTTTTCGCGTAATTGTTATATTTTTCACTGATAGGAAGAATGACGGCCTGATCGGGGGTTAGCCATAATGGAAATTTCCCCATTGTATGTTCAATTAATACAGCAACAAATCTTTCCAATGATCCAAAAGGGGCTCTGTGTATCATTACCGGGTGATACCTTTTATCATCAGCACCGATATATTCCAGATCAAACCTTTCCGGAAGATTATAATCAACCTGGATGGTACCCAACTGCCATTTTCTGCCCAACGCATCCTTTACTATGAAATCCAGTTTAGGACCATAAAAAGCAGCTTCACCATACTCAATAATATAATCCAGGCCTTTTTCATCACAAGCTTCCAGTATAGCCTTTTCGGCTTTTTTCCAGTTCTTTTTACTTCCCATATATTTTTCTTTGTTTTCCCAATCCCGTAACGAAACTTGTGTTAGAAAGTCCTTAAAGTCAAGCGATTTAAAAATCAGAAAAACAATATCGATTACTTTAATAAATTCTTCTTTCAATTGGTCAGGGCGGCAAAAAATATGTGCGTCATCCTGGGTAAACCCACGAACCCTTGTTAATCCGTGTAATTCTCCGCTTTGTTCATACCGGTAAACGGTTCCAAACTCTGCATACCTTACCGGTAATTCTCTATAGGAATGTGGTTTGCTTTTATATATTTCACAATGAAAAGGGCAGTTCATGGGTTTAAGCATGAATTCCTCTTTTTCTTCAGGGGTATGGATTGGTTGAAAAGAATCTTTACCGTATTTATCATAATGACCTGAAGTAATAAACAATTCCTTTTGACCGATATGCGGAGTGATTACAGGCAAATAACCATAGTCAACCTGTACTTTCCTTAAAAAATTTTCGAGGCGTTCACGCAACTGTGCTCCCTTGGGCAACCACAAAGGCAGACCTTGTCCGACTTTTCGACTAAATGTAAATAACTCCAGTTCCTTTCCAATTCTGCGATGATCCCTTTTCTTCGCTTCTTCAAGCATAATAAGATATTCATCAAGCATTTTCTTTTTAGGAAAGGTAATACCATAAATTCTTGTTAATTGTTTTCTGGTCTCATCACCACGCCAGTAGGCACCGGCGATACTCAACAGCTTAATTGCTTTTATGGGTTCTGTGCTTGGTAAATGCGGACCACGGCACAAGTCGGTAAAGCTACCATGAGTATAAAGGGATATATCCTCATCAACCAGTTCGCTGATCAATTCCACTTTATATTCATCACCTTTTTTGGTGAAATAATCCAAAGCTTCAGCCTTGTTGATCTCCTTACGTAAATAACTATTCTTTTGCCGGGCCAGTTCGGTCATTTTCTTCTCGATCCTGACAAGGTCATTGTCTTTAATGATCACTTCATCTCCCGGATCAACATCATAGTAAAAGCCGTTTTCTATAGCAGGTCCGATCCCGAATTTAATTCCCGGATAAAAAGACTCAAGGGCTTCTGCCAGCAAATGTGCTGATGAATGCCAGAATGCATGTTTTCCTTCAGCATCTTCCCATTTATGTAATTTTATCGATGCGTCCTTATTAATCGGCCGTGTTAAATCCCACACTTCATCATTAACAGAAATTGCATATACTTCCTTTGCCAATCGTTCACTAATGCTCCGGGCGATTTCAATTCCTGTAACATCATTATTAAACTCTCCTATGGATTTATCCGGAAATGTAATCTTTATCATGTGTTTGTAAACCAATTTTTAAAATAATGTGCAAATATAATAAATATTAAAATCCGTGTTACTAAAAAGTTGAAACAAATCTTTTTTAAGCTTAAGTTGCAGCCGATTTTATTGGAATGCTGGAATGTTGGAATGTTGGAATGTCTGCCAACCCCATAGGTACTCCTATGGTATCTTCAGGCTGGTTGTAATAATTCCTTCCCACCAAAACCGGCAGTTCCGGCACTTTTTCATTATCCGCTTCTGTTCCCCGGGCTCCGCCCGGGGCTATTTTTGTTTTACCCCTCCGGGGTAATTACTCTGGCGACTGCTCGTCCGAACGTATCGTTCGGTACGGGCGGGGATACTGAGGACTGGCAACGTATTCCTGCTGCTGCCACTTTAGCTTTACAGACTCTGCCAGGTTCTCCAAACGCTGGCAGGCCTCACCCATTCTTCCAAATCTTCCATTCTTCCATTCTTCCAACCTTCCATTCTTCCAATCTTCCAATCTTCCATTCTTCCAACCTTCCATTCTTCCATTCTTCCAATCTTCCAATCTTCCATTCTTCCAACCTTCCAACCTTCCATTCTTCCAATCTTCCATTCTTCCAACCTTCCAACCTTCCATTCTTCCATTCTTCCAATCTTCCAATCTTCCATTCTTCCAATCTTGAGGCCACTCCGAAAAGTCACAAAACATAAACTCGCTTAGAATGGCGTAGAAATTCTTTTTTCAGATAATTTACAATTTGAATTTTTTATACGATTCTAAAAGCGTTAAATTAAAAATTAGAAAAATAAAATTAACAAAAACGCTAAAATGTAAAACATTTTGCACATTTGCTTTTATTTTTTGACTTTCTTTTGTCAAATTACCTGCTATTCGGACAAAGTT
>JAUWBB010000075.1 GCA_030605195.1 Bacteroidota bacterium | reverse complement strand
TATAAAACAATACATTAACATCATCGATCAATACGTCAAAGAACGAAAAATATCTTAATTAAATTTTTATGTTAAAAAACAGTCAAAAATATTTGCTCCGCCGTATGGCTTTAACAGCTGGCGGATCATGAGATCGCCCCGCCCAGGCGGGGCTAAGTTCAAAAACATAATCTTATATACAATGAGTTATGTCTCTTTCTAATTGCCTTATTCCACAGTCATTCAAATTTAGCAGTTTCATTTGAATAGTATTAACCTTTTTAATTACTTTGCGAAGCTATGTTCTTATACAAAAAAACCATAATCATCCTGCTCAGTTGAGAACAGATTCCAAAATTAATCTTTTTTACTTTAAATATTGTCGTATTTGGAATATACTAACTGTCCTTTTCTTTTTCTTTGCTGAAATTAGTGTAGCACAGCTTAATGAAAATTTTGAAAACGGAAAACTGACTGGTTGGGAGGAAAGTGTTCCGGGCCGATGGGCGGCATCGGAAAAGAATCCAATATCCGGCAATTTCTCGTTACATCATGTTTATGATAATTCAACCGCAGGGCACGATCAAATCTCTTATCCGGCAGGTTCAATAAGCCTTGAATCCGGAAATACTACCTGGCAATTTCAGGTTAAACATGGTTACCCGCCTTCATTAGCAAACAACTGGGGAGTATTTTTAATATCGGATAAGAGTGCGGGTGAAATGTATCCATCAGGAGAGGCAAGCGGTTATCTGACAGGCGTAAATTATTATGGTTCAGATGATTTTGTAAAAATATGGAAAGTTACATCGGGTACGGGAACCGAAATCCTGAACACCAATTTCAACTGGCAAGAAAATATCGGAACCTCTCAAGCTGTTGGATTTGAAATAATCCGGTTTGCATCAGGCGAATGGGAAGTAAAAATAGATACTACCGGGGGATTTGACCATTTAACTTCTTTTGGAATAGCAAATGATTCTGATTATACGACGTTTTTGCATTTTGGAATATATTATGAGTATTCTTCATCTCAGGACCAAAAATTTTGGATAGATAATATAGTAATTGATGGACCACTGATAACCGACACAATTCCTCCGACCGTTAAAAATCTTAAACCTGTATCGTCAAACCTATTGGAGATTGAATTTTCTGAACCGGTGCTTGATACTTCGGCAGTAAACACAGATCATTATATAGTAGATAATTCCATAGGTAATCCCGATTCGGTAATAAGGACAGAACCCTACCGGGTTCGATTGATGTTCGAGATGGATTTTCAGGATGGAAATACCTATAATATCACCTTAGAAAAGATTCTTGATCTGTTTAATAATCCTTTACCGTTTACAACAAAACAATTTGTTTACCATATTCCAAAGGCATATGAAGTTGTAATAAATGAAATCATGGCTGATCCGAACCCTCCGGTTGGTCTGCCGGATTTTGAATATCTTGAATTGTATAATGTTGGGGAATATGATATCAATATAAATGGTTGGATACTTGCTATTGGATCAAAAAAGATCGAGTTGATGAATCGCGAGATAAGCACTGGCAACTATCTGATTTTGTGTTCAAAGGATGCGGCTGATGAACTTGACATATATGGAGAAACATACGGTATTGCAGGGTTTCCTTTCCTTCTCAATAATGGCCAGATGATTACTTTAATAAATCAATCCGGTCAGGTAATTCATTCGGTAAAATATTGTGGCGATTGGTATAAGGATGAATTCAAAGCTGAAGGAGGTTGGTCGCTGGAACAAATTGATCCTTTGAATCCTTGTGGAGAAGAATCCAATTGGATAGCATCAGTGGATTTGAAAGGCGGAACACCTGGGCAGGTTAATTCAGTAAACAACACAAATCCTGATTTTATTCCCCCTTTGGTGAAAAGAGCAATTGTTGTCACCGATTCAGTTTTACAAGTTGTTTTTTCTGAAACGTATGATACTGTGAGTGCCTCAAATCCAGATGTATATACTGTTAATCACGGAATTGGGAATCCCGGTAAGGTTAAACTTTCTGCTTCTGGTTATAAAAAGGTATTGCTATACTTCGATTCTGATTTCGATCCAATTCTGATATACAGTCTGGAAGTTAAAAATCTTCTGACTGATTGTGCCGGGAATAGGATTGAGGATGAAAATCAGACAATGTTTGGCATCTCTCAACATACTGACAGTCTTGATATTATCATCAATGAAGTATTGTTTGATCCACTGCCCGGCGGTGTTGATTATGTTGAAGTATTTAATACTTCGGAGAAAATTCTGGATATGAAAGAAATAAAAATTGCCACCCGGGACGACTTTACCGGAAAGCTGAAATCCCTTAAATCCATATCAGAAGAATCCATTTTGTTTTTTCCAAAAGAATACCTGGTGCTTACCGAAGACATGGATAAAGTCCGTCAGCAGTATTTTACTTCCGCTTCGGAAAACTTTATTGAATTGGAAGGCCTGCCGCCGTTTAATAATGAAAAAGGCCGGGTTGTTATTTCTGATCAATGGTTTAATATAATTGATGAGTTTGCTTATAATAAAGACATGCATTTTCCTTTATTGAATAGTGTGGAAAGAGTTTCTCTTGAACGCGTTAATTTTAACCGGCCAACAAATGAACGTTCAAACTGGCACTCCGCTGCCGAAGATGCAGGATTTGGAACCCCTGGTTATAAAAATTCACAGTTTGTTGAGGATCCCCTGGCGCCTGATGAAATCAAAATTGAACCGGAAGTATTTTCTCCTGATAATGATGGATATAAGGATGTTGTTAATATATGTTATTCTTATAGTGAACCGGGTTATATTGCTAATATAATTGTATTTGACATGAGAGGCAGATTAGTAAAAAAAATAGTTGAAAATGAATTATTAGGAACCAGGGGGATATTCTCCTGGGATGGAATAAATGAAGGTAACCGAAAAGCAGGTATTGGGCTTTATCTGTTTTATATTGAAGTTTTTGATCTGAAAGGAAATGTTAAGAAGTATAAGAAGATCTGTGTTTTAGCGGGGAAATTAAGATAACGTGAGTTAGAATCCCCCCGGTCGGGCGGGTAGCACTTTGCCCCCGGCATCCAGCAATTAACATATAACTTATAACCATTAACTTTTTCACCCCAACGGTTGAAATAAACTCATGTGCCGCAGTCCCGATTGCTATCAGGACAAGGCAATGGGTTTATTTTCGTGTTATGAGCAGATTTTACTCTTTTTAAACCTAATTTATTTATCTTCCTTTTTGCCCTGCATCGCCTTCGCGTAGCCGCTTCGGCGGAGCAAGGAAAGGGCATAAGCAGTAACACAGGGCAACGCCCTGTGAATCTGGTATAACAAAAATCTAAGCCCTGAAAGGGCGTAAGCCTAATCCCACACATATGGTTCATCCATCGGTCGCCATCCGCGTGCCGCTGAAGCTTTAGCGGAGGCGCAAGGCTTGCCGACGGCGATGCGTATTTATTATTTTGCTTTCGCCCTTACAGGGCTAATTTATAATATTCATTTTTATTCATAGGGCGTTGCCCCATGCTATTGCTATTGCCACTTCGGGGCATTAAATTAATTTTAGCTTCTCTTTTTATGGATAATATGAAATTTGCTTCATAACATGCTATTTAGTTACGAATAACTATCTTTTTTTCTTTTAGGGACTCTCATGGCAAAGAAAACGGAAATCAGGGCAATTCCTGCGGCTATCTTATAGGTTACATCCAGCCCAAACTTATCCGATAGAATTCCAACCAACAGTAAAGTCAGAGAACTCAAAGTAAAATTTATGGTCATAAAGATCCCATTTACAAATGCCAGATGTTCGGTATCAAGTTCTTGAATAATTGCCAGCATAACTGAGGTTGGTGCCACAAGGAAGAACCCCATAACCAGAAGGATTGGAATAATGGAGATACCCTTCAGACTAATGAAGGCCCACATCAAGATGGGTGAAATAATGGTTATAATAAGCAGGGTGGTCCTTCTGCCGATCTTATCGGAAATGGTTCCGGAATAGAAAGTGCCTAAGGCTCCTGTTAGCTGGATTATAGCCAGGGAGATTCCGGCAAACCATAAATCAGCGCCTTTGTCTACCAAGTATACAGGTAAATATAGAGTTAGCGCCGACTTCATGGCGCCTCTGAAAAAGGTTATACCTGCCAGGGATGCAAAAACAGGTAAAAATTTAACAAAAGTAGAGACATAGCCAATTTTCTTTTTTTCTTTTTGAAAGTCTTTTCTAATGTCAATGTCCTTTAACCGGAAGAACAATATTGCAGAGGCAATTATTCCAAAGGGGATTAATTTCAGGGATCCTTTTAAACCCCAGATTTCAACTGCAGCCACAATAATAAGAGGTCCGATAGTCCTCGCGATTTCTCCACCCAGCATAAAGAAACTCATCCCTTTACCCAGCCTTGGACCGGAAACGCGTTTGATCATTACAGGTGACGGGACGTGAAAAAGTGTTGAGCTAATACCACTGATAAACAATAATATCGCGAGGATGGTGTAGCCCGGTGCAATACCAATCAAGCTCATGGAGATTGTAGTAATAGCAGGAGCAAAGATGACAAAGTATCTAACTTTTATTTTTTCGGCGAGAATGCCGATAAATGGATTTAATAATGAGGGGATGCGCTGGATTACTGATAACAACCCGGCAAGAGACAAATTAATAGAAAATTTTTCAATGATAAGCGGAAGTATGGGAGCAAGAAAAGACGTATAGATGTCATGAATAAGATGGGCTATGGTTATGGTAGATACGTTTCCAATCTGAAATTTTTTATTATCCTCCATAATTTGAGCCTTGCAAACGACTTAACTTTAATAAATCTATGCTGCAAAGCTAAGAAATTTTACAGAGATGAAATGATTTCTTTCATGATGACGGTCATTTTTTGTTCTGCTTTTCTTGCCACTTCCTGTACATTTTCATGGGTTATTTTCTCTATTTTACCCGGTACACCAAGATCGGTAATGATGGATATGGCAAAGCAGGGCAGACCTATTTGGTGGGCAACAATTGTTTCCGGAACGGTTGACATACCTACCGTATCCGAACCAATGATCCTGAAATATTTATATTCAGAGGGAGTTTCATAGGTAGGGCCTGTTGTTGCCGTGTAAACGCCTTTTTTAATTTTTATTCCAAGTTTCCCGGCTATTTGTAAAGCACGACGTATCAGTTCGGGCGAATATACATTACTCATATCAGGGAAGCGGGGACCAAATTCAGCCAGGTGATTTCCTATAAGTGGGTTAGGGAGTAAGTTTATATGATCTTCCAGGATCATCAGATCACCGATTTCAAAATCGGGATTAACACCACCACTGGCATTTGACAGAAACAGATATTGGATACCCAACTGTTTTAGAACCCTTATTGGGAAAACAAGCTGTTGCATATCATAACCTTCGTAGTAATGAAATCGTCCCTGCATAGCAACCACCTTTTTATTCCCCAGGATACCAAAGATCAATTTACCATCATGTCCCTCTACAGTTGAAACAGGGAAATTGGGAATGTTAAAATAATCCATTTCATATTTAATATCCATTTCATTGATCAAACCACCAAGACCTGTTCCCAATACCAGTCCAATTTCAAATTTAAGATCAATTCTGGTTTTTATATAAGATGCTGTCTCTTTTATTTTTTCTAACATAACCGATTATTTGATTAATAAAATTCTCCGTGTCATTAAACAGAAAGTCAATACCAATAGGCACATAGTAAAGATTGTTTCTGACCGTTGACCCAACTCCTGTAAGATGCTGCAAGCGCATAGCATCTTTTTCAGTTATGATTATTATTTTTTTGTCGTTCTCAATTTGGTTGTATTGTTCTTCAATTACCTGTAAATCATTCGTATTGTATGGGTGATGATCAGGATACTTCAGCTCCCGGATCTTCGAAGATGTCCCTCTGAGGTGTTTTTTAAAGGGACGGGAATTGGCTATCCCGGTCACCAGTAAAATAGAATATTTTTCTTTCTTACAAATTTCTTTGGAAAGTGGATTATTGATATCTCCAAAAACAGGATAGAGTTCACCGTAGGTTATGGTTGTGAAGTATAAATTTTGATATGGAAATAAATTTAAATCCTTTATTACCAACCGCCGGTCAATAGGCTTTAAATCAGGTGGGCATTTTGTAATAATGATAATGTGTGCCCTTCTTTTTTCATAAGGACATTCCCTTAGCGTTCCGGCAGGGATCAGATGATCTTTTGATAGTGGGCGGGTAAAATCGATTAATAAAATGGATAATCCGGGTTTTACATACCTGTGTTGAAAAGCATCATCAAGCAAAATAATGTTTAAATCCTTAAAATCAGCTGTGAGTTTTTCGATACCGTGTACCCGGTTATTATCGACAGTAACAACAATATCAGGGAATTTCTGCTTAATTTGCCTGGGTTCATCACCAATATCTTCCCAGGTCGATTCCATCGTACCATATTGAAATGTTTTGGTTTTTCTTTTATACCCCCTGCTTAGTGTAGCAACTTTAAATTCATCTTTTAAGAGGGTGGTAAGATATTCGATATGTGGAGTTTTACCAGTTCCGCCAACGGTAATATTTCCGATCGAAATTACAGGTAAATTAAAGTCTTTCGATTGAAGTATATTCAGATCGAAAAGCTTATTTCTGATTCCTGCAACCAAGCAGTAGAGAAAAGAAAAAGGGGCAAGAAAAAAACGATAATTATTTTTGCGGTGAGGATTCATTCAGGAATATATTTTTAAAATCCTTTCTAAGATATTAAAATTAACTTGCCTGCCCGAATGTCCCGATAACTATCGGGAGGCGGGCAACCCGTAACCAGCAACTTGAATTCATTAATATATTTCAATTGAATAAAGTAGTCTCATCTGAATGCCTTCAGCATGAATGATTTCTTTTAGATTTCTATAATGCCGGTATGATTCACCTAATTCCGATTGCAGAATTCCGGATTTGATATCACCTGTAAGATCCTTCAGAAGTTTTTGGAAGGGATCGATTTGCTTTGGCAAAGATACAATTCGGTATTGTACAAGATTTGCCATTTCAGCAGCAATTTCAATTGCCCTGTTCATTCCGCCAAAAACATCAATAAGTCCTATATCTTTCGCATTTTCTCCACTCCAGACCCTGCCCTGACCTATGGAATCAACTGCTTCTTTAGTCATGTTCCGTCCCTCAGCCACATGTGATGTAAAAGTATCATACGTTTTTTCTACTGATTGTTGGAGGAAATCTCTTTCAGCCTCATTTAACGGACGGTACATGGATCCAAAATCAGAATGTTTGTTCGTTTTGGCTACATCAAATGTAATTCCCAGTTTATTATTAAACAATTTTTGTGCGTTTGGAAAGATCCCGAATACACCGATGGAGCCTGTAATTGTTGTAGGATAAGCTACAATTGTATCGGCAGGTGCAACAATGTAATAGCCCCCTGATGCTGCAACATTTCCCATTGAGGCAATTAAAGGCTTGGATTGTTGTGCAAGATAAACCTCCCTCCATATGATTTCACTGGCCAGTGCATTACCTCCTGGTGAATTGACACGCAGGACAATAGCTTTAATGGTAGTGTCCAACCTGGCTTTTCTGATGGCCCTGGAGAGCTTCGTCGCCCCGATAGAAGATTCTGTGCCTTCATCAAACCCAATTGTCCCGGAAGCATAAATCAATGCAATTTTGTTTTTCGGAAGGCCCTTGTATGCTCTTTTCTTGGGTGTCTTGGAATATTTTGTCATACTGATGAAACGAACCTTTTTATTCCCGTCAATCCCGGAGAGCTCTTTTAATTCGTCTAAAATTTCATCTCTGTATTTCAAACCGTCGATGAGGTTGTTATCCAATGCAGCTTGAGAATTATTAATGGTTAATAAATCAGCAAACTCATTTAACTTTTCAATGTTTATATTCCGTTCTTTTGATATCCCCGTTAACAAATGATCCCAAATGGCGCCAACATACGTAAGGATCTGCTCCCTGTTTTCCCTGCTCATTTTTTTTAGTATGAAGGGCTCAACTGCACTTTTAAATTTGCCATGGCGAATAATCTGAACCTCGACACCTAATTTCTCCAATGCTCCTTTATAAAACATGATTTCGGATCGTAACCCGAAAAATTCCATCAAACTTTCCGGGTTCAAATAAACTTTATCCGAAACGCTTGCAAGGTAATAGGCTGATTGTAAAAGGATGCTTTCATTGTAACAGATAATAAATTTTCCCGATTCTTTGAAACGGATCAGGGCATTCCTGATCTCCTCAATGGTGGCTAATCCCGGTGAAAAAAGGCCGGTTTCAATAAATATCCCTTTTATGTTATTGTCTGTTTTCGCTTTGTCAATGTTTTCAAGTATGTCATTCAACCCCAAGCGCGGTGAAATGGTAAATGTAAAATAATTAAAATTCTCCCAGGGATTGTTGGAAGTACGGTCGGGTATGGGTTTATCAATTTTAAAGGATAATACTGAATTGGATTGTACGGTTACCGGTTTATCTCCGGCCGAGATCATTACTCCAATTATGCCCATGGATAAAATGAAAAGAATGATGGAGGCAATAAATATTCCCACAATGGTGGCAAGTGTGTATTTAAGAAAATCTTTCATGTGTAATTCATTTAAAGGTTTGTACTGAAAGATACAAAGTTAGTATGTTAGGGGTAAAAAAAAAATGAATTAAAATGAAGAAGAAGTTAAAAGTGAACTAAAGTGAAAAGCGAGCTAAAGTTTAAAAGTTATGGGGACAATTTGCAGATATAATTCCAGTCATTTCTTCATTTAGTCACTTTAAACTTTAGGCATTTTAGGCATTAAATTTTTATTTATCTTTTTGTACTTTTGAGGCAGCCCCCTTAATAATAAGTCAGAGAAATCATAGCGGCTTTAAACGTTTTCTAAACTAAAAATAAGGTACATGGATGAAGTATACTTGCTTTTGGGAAGTAACATGGGTGACCGGCAACGATTTCTTAATGAAGCTACACGCCTTTTGCAGGAACGGGCAGGTACCAGATTAAAACGTTCTTCAATTTACGAAACCGAACCATGGGGCCATACAAATAAGAAAAACTTTCTAAACCAGGTATTGTTAGTTGAAACTTCGCTTAATCCTTATGAATTATTAAAAGTTATAAAAGCGATTGAAACAAAACTTGGAAGAATCAGAAAAAATCAACAGTATATTCCGCCCTGCATTGATATTGACATATTGTTTTATAATGATGAGGTATATTTTTCAGATGATTTGGTAATTCCCCACCCCCGGTTACACGACCGGATGTTTACACTTGTTCCCCTGAATGAAATTGCTCCGGATTATTTGCATCCGATCTTGAAGAAAACAATTCGGGAGTTGGTAAACCTTTGCCAAGATAAACTAATGGTTAAGAAATATTTAAAAAATACTGCTACAAAATAGTATCATGTCAGATGCAAATTGATGTAATTCTAAAGCATACCTTCATCGGCAAAACTGTAAAAAGAGCTATCGGTAATGATCAGATGATCCAGGACTTGCATGTCCATAATCCTGGCTGCATCTTTCAGTTTGGTGGTTATTTTCTTATCGGCTTCACTGGGTTGCAAATTTCCTGATGGGTGGTTGTGACACAAAATAATGGATGACGCCAGTTTTTCAATTGCATTTTTAAGGATCATCCTGACGTCGATAACGGTACCCGAGATTCCTCCCTGACTGATCTTGAATTTTTCAATAATCTTATTTGAACGGTTCAGCAGCAAAATCCAGAATTCTTCATAGGGAATATCAGCAAGAACGGGTTGAAAAAACTCAAAAACATCTTTGCTTCCTGAAATTTTCTTTTTCTCCATGATGTCGGCCTGTTTTCTTCTCCTTCCCAACTCCAGCGCGGCAATAATGGTAACAGCCTTAGCTTCGCCAATACCTTTTGATGCCATTAAATCTTCAACGGTAAGTTTACCGAGTTCGTTTAAATTGTTTTTTACTTCTTTCAGGATTTTTTTTGCCAATTCAACAGCCGATTCGTTTCTGTTTCCTGAGCCGATCAGGATAGCTATCAATTCCGCGTCGGTAAGGCTGTTTATACCTTTGCCAAGTAATTTTTCCCTCGGCCGGTCTTCAAGCGCCCAGTCTTTTATGGTGAGATTTTTATATTCTGCCATGTGGTGAAACTCTAATTTATTATCTTGATTGTTTTCAATTTTTAAATTTAGGAATTATTTTGTAAAAATTTCAGGCTGCTTTATGTGGTTAAATATATACGAGAATATTTTACAGATTCTGCCAGGTCCTTCTG
>JAUWBB010000202.1 GCA_030605195.1 Bacteroidota bacterium | reverse complement strand
AAATTCTGTACATTCCGAATTTAAGTGTTATTTTTATAGTGTTATTTTAATTATTTCGAAAATCGGATGAGAAAAATTCTTTTGATAATTGAAAAATTGGCATAAATTTAAAACTCAATTGAGACGGTTATTCAGGTGTTTTAGTAATGGTTGGTTATGGTCTGTTTGTAAATACCAAATAACAATCTTCAAATTTCAAATAAATTTCAAATATCAATAGCCCCGTCCTTTAGGGCGGGGAACAAAGTTAGCCTATTTATCTCCCCTCAAAATTTGGAAAATTTCATTTTAAAATTTATTAAATTCCCCAAATTTTGAGGGAGGGGAGTTGGTCTCTTTTCAAACCCCGCCTTAAAAGGCGGGGCTATTGATAAATTAATAACCAAAAAACTTAAAAAATGTTTGAAGCAAAAGTTTATTCTGAACGAAGAAGAAAGTTAAAAAACCAGGTTGGAACCGGACTGATTTTAATCCCGGGAAATACGGAAGCGGCAATGAATTATCCGGCAAACACTTATCATTTCAGACAGGATAGTGATTTTCTTTATTTTTTCGGACTGGATCATCCTGATCTGGCAGGTGTGATGGATGTTGATGATGACCGGGATTACCTTTTCGGAAATGATGTCGATATGGATGATATCATCTGGATGGGGCCGCAACCTGCATTAAAAGACAGAGCCCATGAAGTTGGAGTTGAACAAACTGCTCCGTATCATAAACTGGATGAAAAAATCAGAGACGCTGTTTCGAAAGGCAGAAAAATACATATTTTACCTCCTTACCGGGGGAAAAATATTTTGAAGCTTAGCTCCCTGCTTGGTAACGATTATGTTGAAATAAAAGAAATGATTTCGGAGAAGCTAATCAGAGCTACAGTTAAGTTACGTTCTGTTAAGGAGGAGGTGGAAATAAAGGAAATAGAACAGGCGATGGATGTTGCTTATAAAATGCATACCACTGCGATGAAAATGGCAAAGCCCGGAATTATTGAAAATGAAATTGCCGGAACGATTGAAGGCATCGCGTTGGTTGAGGGAAATGGTGTATCTTTTCCGATAATTTTAACCATCAATGGTCAGACCTTGCACAATCATTATCATGGGAATACGTTAAGTGTTGGCAGAATGATGGTTACAGATGCCGGTGCAGAATCCGCATTGCATTACGCGAGTGACATTACACGTACAGTCCCGGTCGGGGGGAAATTTAATCAGAGACAAAAAGAAATTTATGAGATTGTATTGAAAGCAAATACTGAACCTATTAAATCGATAAAACCGGGGATTACAAATAAAAGTTTGCATTTAATGGCCGCTGAGATTATTGGGAGTGGTTTAAAAGACCTTGGCCTGATGAAAGGAAACATCAAAGAGGCCGTAAATCAAGGAGCACATGCTTTATTCTTTCCACATGGACTGGGGCATATGATGGGATTGGATATTCATGACATGGAAGGTCTGGGGGAAGACTATGTGGGATATAATGAGGAAGTTAAGAGAAGTGACCAATTTGGACTTGCCTTTCTTCGATTAGGAAAGAAGCTGGAAAGGGGTTTTGTTATTACTATTGAACCGGGAATATATTTTATTCCGGCTTTGATTGACCAGTGGAAGCGTGAGAAAAAATTCATGGATTTCATCAATTATGATAAGGTTGAAACGTATAAAGATTTTGGAGGTATACGAATTGAAGATGATATCTTGGTTACTGCAACCGGGTATCGGGTACTGGGTAAACCAATCCCAAAGACGGTGGAAGAAGTTGAAGGGATTATAGTAGGATAGTAGTTACTATTAACCTTGAAGGGATTACTTTCAAATTGAAGGATTCTCCCCTTGAACTATGGTTTATTATGTTATTTTAGCCTTATAAAACTCCCGGTTCATTCTGGCGATATTGCTCAGAGAAATATTTTTAGGGCATTCGGCTTCGCAGGCGCCGGTATTGGTACAATTACCGAATCCAAGTTCGTCCATTTTTAACACCATAGCCTGAACCCTTTCTTTTGCTTCAACCCGGCCCTGGGGTAAAAGTGCATATTGGGATACTTTTGCAGACAAGAACAACATTGCAGAGGCGTTTTTACATGCTGCTACACATGCGCCACAACCAATACAAATTGTAGAATCGAATGCTATATCAGCTTTTTCCTTAACTACAGGGATGGCATGAGCATCGGGAGCAGAACCAACATTCGTAGAGATAAACCCTCCGGCAGTCATGATTTTATCAAAAGCGCTTCTGTCTACTATCAGGTCCTTGATAACAGGAAATGGTTTCGCGCGCCACGGTTCTACGTAAATGGTTGCTCTGTTTTTAAACTTACGCATTGAAAGATGACAGGTTGTGATTCCCTGAACAGAACCGTGAGGGCGGCCATTTATGTACATCCCACAGGTTCCGCAAATACCCTCCCGGCAATCGTGGTCGAAGGCTACAGGTTCATCTCCCTCTTCGATCAGTTTTTTATTCAATGCGTCGAGCATCTCAAGGAAAGACATTTCGGGAGATACTCCATCAAAATCATACTTTACGAATGCACCCTTTGATTCAGCATTCTTCTGCCGCCATATTTTTAGTTTAATGTTCATACGAAGATGTTCTATTAAGTTTTTAATTTACAGATTCTTATATTACTTATAGGTTCTCTCTTTTACTTCCACAAATTCAAATTCCAGTTTTTCTTTGTGCAATTGATGTGGTTTATTTTCTCCGGTATATTCCCAGGCAGCCACATAGGCGAAGTTCTTATCATCGCGTTTGGCTTCTCCTTCCGGTGTCTGACTTTCTTCCCTGAAATGGGCGCCACAGGATTCGGTCCGGTTGAGAGCATCGATCACCATCAGATTGGCCAGTTCAAAGTAATCGGCAACTCTTCCAGCCTTTTCCAATTCCTGATTCACTTCATACAATTCGCCGGGAATTTTCAGATCACTCCAGAATTCTTCTTTTAATTCTTTAATTTTTTCTGCTACCTTTTTCAAGCCTTTTTCGTTTCTGGTCATACCACAATAATCCCACATGATCTTCCCCAGTCTTTTGTGGAAGGAAGAGGCTGTTTGTTTTCCGTTTATTAAGATCAGTTTTTCCAATCTTTCTTTCACTGCTTTTTCGGCTTCTTCGAATTCTTTCAGATCGGTGGATATTCTGGGTGTCCTGATCTCATCAGCAAGATAATCCCCGATTGTATAGGGAAGTATAAAATATCCGTCACCTGATGCCTGCATCAGGGAACTGGCTCCAAGACGGTTCGCCCCATGATCAGAGAAATTGGATTCACCGATGGCATACAAACCTTGAATAGTTGTCATCAATTCATAATCGACCCACAAACCTCCCATGGTGTAATGACCGGCAGGATAGATACGCATCGGTTTTTCATAAGGGTTAATTCCTGTAATGGTTTCGTACATTTCGAAAAGATTACCATATTTATCTTCAATGGCTTTCTTTCCTTGGGTTTTAATAGCATCCTTGAAGTCAAGGTTCACAGCCAGACCTGTATCTCCAACACCATAACCTGCATCACATCGCTCTTTAGCAGCCCTTGAGGCTACATCTCTTGGTACGAGGTTACCAAATGCCGGATACCTTCTTTCAAGGTAGTAATCCCTTTCTTCTTCGGGTATCTCATTAGGTGGTCTTTTATCTCCCTTTTTCTTTGGAACCCATATTCTGCCATCATTTCTTAATGATTCAGACATCAGGGTTAATTTTGCCTGGTAATCATTGAGCTGTGGGATACTTGTCGGATGGATCTGTACAAAGCTCGGGTTTGCAAAAAAGGCGCCTTTTTTATGGACTTTCCATGCCGCCGAGGGGTTTGAATTTACAGCCAGAGTAGAAAGGTAATATATTGTACCGTAACCACCGGTAGCCAGAACTACGGCATGGGCTGAATATCTCTCGATTTTACCGGTGATCAGGTTACGCGTGATGATGCCCCTGGCCTTTCCGTCGATGATAACCAGTTCAAGCATTTCCCTGCGGGGAAACATTTTTACCATACCCTTGCTGATCTGTCTGTTTAAGGATGAATAGGTCCCCAAAAGGCATTGCTGTCCGGTTTGCCCTTTTGCATAGAAAGTTCTTGAAACCTGCACGCCGCCAAAAGAACGGTTATCCAGGTTTCCACCGTAATCCCGTGCAAAAGGTACACCCAGGGCCGTAAAATGGTCGATAACATCATTGCTAACTTCTGCTGCCCTGTAGACATTGGCTTCGCGTGCACGATAGTCCCCTCCTTTGATCATGTCGTAGAATAACCTGTAAATACTGTCTCCATCGTTTTTGTAATTTTTGGCGGCATTTATGCCTCCCTGGGCAGCAACAGAGTGTGCTCTTCGGGGTGTATCCTGAAAACAAAAGTTTTTTACATTATACCCCAACTCACCTAAAGCCGATGCTGCTCCGGCGCCTGCCAGACCGGTTCCAACAACAATAATATCAAGTTTCTTTTTATTTGCAGGATTAACCAGCTTGGCGGAAGCTTTGTATTTTGCCCATTTTTCAGCCAATGAATCTTCTGGAATTTTCGAGTTTAATATTGTCATGATTTATGATGGTTTCAAATTCTTATGACTATGGTTAATAAAGCTGTTCTTATTTAAAAAAGTATATAATAATCGGAATTATGCTGAAACCTGCCGGTACAACAAGGGAGTAGATCAAACCAATTGCTTTGATAACGGGAGTATATTTTTTATGGTTTATACCAAAGGTTTGAAAAGCAGATTGGAAACCGTGATGTAAATGAAAGGCAAGGATAATAAAAGAAACAAGGTAAATTATCAAATAAAGTGGGATTTTGAACAGATCATAAACCATTTCATAAAAGTTCTCATGATCACCTTCAACCAGCCCTAATTTAACAAAATAGAAATTCAAAAAATGCAGGAAAAGGAAGATCAAGATGATTATCCCTAAATAAATCATGTATTTTGAGAAAAAAGAGGTTTGGGACGGATAGGTTACTTTATACCGTTTTGGCCTTGCAATCCAGTTTTGTATTTGTAATATTACTCCCCAAATGATATGGATGAGAAAACCTCCCATCAGGACCACTTCAAATATTTTTATAAGCGGATTGGAGGCCATAAAATGGGCAGCTTTGTTGAAAGGATCGGGGTCATCTGACAGGAGAAAAAGATTAATGGTCAGATGGACGATCAGAAAAGCAATCAAAAAAAGACCGGCAAGGGCCATTACCAATTTCTTTGTAACTGACGAACCAAAAAAACGTCTCATGAGTATTATTTTAATGGATGTTAATTAATTTGCGAGTAAACAAACCGGAACAAATACAAACATTTTCAAATGTATTTTTTTTAATATGTTTTTACAATGTTTATCAACATAATTTGAATATTTTTTCAGTCCCGTAAAGCGGGACGTAATTTCATGTCCCGTCAGGGACTAACAGATAATAGACCCGCCTGAATGACGAAGCCGGGCAGGCAGTCACTTTAGTGGCTGGAATGAAGTATAAAAAGAACAGATACAACTCGTAGGGCTTGAAAGGATTAATCGTGAGGGTTTCACAGACAATAGATTTTTTTTAAAACTATACCTTAACTCCGATAACCAGTACATCATCTATCTGAGAGGTTTCAGCCATCCATTCGTTCAATGTATCTTCAAGAATTTTTTTCTGCTCGTCCATTGGTTTTTCCAGAATTTCACCAAGTAACAATTTAAATTTTTTAATCATGAATTTTCGGTTATCCGGTCCACCGAATTGGTCAGGATATCCATTAGAGAAAGTGTACAGGAGATCACCTTTTTTAACATTAATAACATGGTTGGTAAAAGGCTGATCGATTTTCATGCTGATGCCGATCGGCATTTTGTCGGGTTTTATTATTTCTAGTTCTTTGTTTCGAAATAAGAATAAAGGGTTATTAGCTCCTGCAAACTCGAGTTGCATTTTCTCTGTATCGAGTATATATAAAGCCAGATCCATACCATCCTGGCTTTCTCCGGTCTCACCGGTTTGGCGCAAG
>JAUWBB010000054.1 GCA_030605195.1 Bacteroidota bacterium | reverse complement strand
AAATAAATACCAATATTTAATCTCCAAATTCCAAACTTAAAAGAATGATTTTAAAATTTTGAATATTGTATTTTTGAATTTGAAATTTATTTGTTATTTGAGTTTTGATTAATTGGAATTTCCGGTTTATCCGGGTTAGGAATGAGTAATCCAGCTTTTGAAATTTAGTTAATGCTTCACTTAATTGATTTCAATAATCTTTCACAGGAAGAGTTAAAGAATATTTATGAAAATAAAAAAGTAACTAATGATGGGGCGGTAAAGGACTGGAAAGCTTTCCGGTTTATCAAATAATGTCTCCACGGTAAAAAATTAGCCACTAAAGCTTTACTTTTTAAACAACTTCCCTCAAAAATTAAGAATTCTGAATAATATTCTTAACAGATTGTTTTGCAGAATATTGGCACATAATGCTTTATTTGTTCGATTAGCAATTGAACATTGTTATTCTTGTTTATATCAATCATCATATCATAACAGTTATTATTATTCTGGTATCTGCCGATTTTGAACTTAGCTATTGATAAGTTGCATATGTAATACAATGGAAAATTATAATCAATGCTAAGATCAATCATTATATCAAATGGTTTTTTCATAAAGTCGAGTATAAACTGTGTCTTTGGCAGAAAAAAAAAGTTTAAATTACGTCTCGAAAAAAAACTAAACCCTATTGGTATACGGTAATAATCAGGAATTTTTTTATCATCCACATAACAAAGAGCTACAATTTCATTCTTTTGTTCCATGAGGAAATATAAAAAGCCTTTAACAATTTCAAAATCTTCCTTTGTATCGGTTTTAAACAAAACACCAATTTTCCGAGATGTTTGAAAATTGAATATAGTTTTTTCGCGCCGGCTGAATTTTATTTTACGACCCAAAATTAACCTGTCAATTTTGTATCTTAAAGAATTTAACAAAATACCTGCTTATTTATTCACCAATTTACAAATGTATAAAAATAATTATAGAATATTTATCATGTGAATAACTAACTCAGATTGAACCTGTAAAATAATTTTTTCTTATAATATCTCCTTAACTTGCTAAAATATTTACCCAAAGTCCTGCAAACAACATGTTACAGTATTTTTTTATATTCAACATAGGGTTTTTCACGGTTGCCCAGACGCTCCAAGCTTGTCAGGCAACAATTGGAAAGTGTTCAAATAGCAGCTGAAAAGTCATCGCGAGTTTTTAAAACAACTTCATCGTGCATGGATGAAAGCAGGATTGCTGGAAGATACCTCCAACCTGGATTTCTACCATAGCAACAATACAAATAAAGATGATAAACCCTGTCTGCGTGCAACGCACAGGCAGATCGGATATATTGTTTTTGACAGCAGGTTCACCAATTATGAAAACCTGAAAAAACCGGATCAAGCAGAAATTAAATTTATCACTATCCGCCGAAGAGGAAAACTGATGCTAGATAGAATATCGAATCTACACGCATCAGGATGCGAAAAAGTGAGAGTCGAATGTGCTGGAAATAAACACAGAACCTCGCGTGTTTATGATGAACAGGTGTTCCTTAAAGGATATGACAAAGATATCAGGCAGATCACAATAACCGGTAATGGGAAGATAAAACCGGCTGTTATAATAACAAATGATTTTGATTTGACAATCGAAAAAATAATCAGAAAATATGCGCGTCGCCGGATTGTTGAAAAATCTATTTCCGAAACAGTACAACTGAAAAAGAAAAGGAATCTCCCTCTTATACTTGAGGTAATGCAAAAATTTTCTCGTCAGAAATATCCCTGGCTTAATAAAAAGAATGTTATTTTTGAAGGAGCTTCCTATTCGTAATTTACGGGAAGTTGTTTAACGTGAAAATCTATGTTAAATCAAATCTTTGAGGCAGCGTACTGAAAAACCAAGACCTTCGTAATGATAGTCGTCCATACCAGCATCTTTGCTCAGGTAGTACGTCCATGCACCGCTGACATTACCTTTTGTACTGCTCCAGAAGCTGACACCGATCCCTATGCTATTAAAAGTTCCATTGCTGAAACGCCAGCCTCCAAAACGAGCGTTAAATCCAGAAGTGCCGCCAATTGTTAAGTTATTATATGTATGTTTACCTGTTTTACCTACTGTTTTTAACAGTATTTCAAATTCTTTTTTCGAAGGTAAATGCCAACCGGGCGGGCAAACTCCTTTGTTGTTCGCAGTTTCCCAATCATACAGGCAACCATAGGTTTTAAAGTTTTCAGTTGCTTTTGCTTCATTCACATCACTTCCTTCGTAACCATAAACCCAAACACCATTTTCTTTTGAGGGAAAGTCACTTGGAATATATGCAAGATTTTCAGCCATCCAAACCTGATCGCCTATTTTTATCGTATGATACTTTTGACCATCACGGGAATCATTAAAAACATTTAATTTCCGCAAAGGTTTGAGCGCATTGGCATCCTCATATTTCGAATCAAATAACTTCAGATAGTTAATATCCGGTACCTCTCTTTTTTTCAGTTCTTTTAAATCACGTAATTTACGGTTGTTATCAGTGGCATATTCCCCTGGTATATTTTTGTTTGTTAATAATGGAATGGTAATTTTATCCAATATCATTTCATGATAAAACAACTCGGTCATATCTATTTCGTCAAAATTCAGCCGTTTCTCAAATTTAGGGTTTTCAAATGCTTTTTTTGCCAAGAAATAGGCTAAAATAGATTTATGGGCAAATTTCCAATTGTATTCTGCATCCCTTGTAAGTAGAGATTGCCCGGTAATTTCGTAATCTTCAAGATTAATATCGTATTTCCTGGAAATTTTAATAGCTGCTTCTTTTGATAAATGCAATCTTTTATTTTGTTTACAATTATTATATATTTCAATCGCGGTTTGATGAGAATAACGGTAAAGATTTTTTTTGAAAGCATCTTTATTTTCCATATTTTGATATTTCTTAGTTTCTCGCTCAATCCATTTATCAATGAGAGTTTCATAAATTTGATAAGTATATTTAAAATTCTGTTCACTTTTGGCCAAATCATTAATGTAGTTTAGCAACATGGGACGTGCCATCAGTTTTGGTGAATTTTCAACAATTCTTTTTGCATGGTGTTTTCTGGACATGTTCCAAAATTTCAGGGATAGATATTTTTTATTTACATATTTTTTAATTTCGTTAGGGTCGAATGGTGAAATGTATAGTTTGCAGAGTTCATGATAACCTTCGCCATCGAAACGTGGTATTTTTAATTCATATGGCTTATCTTCCTCTGCGGGTAAAAATTGAGTACGATTTGTAATTACAACTTCTCTAAAATTTTGTACAACTTCTATTATTTCATCTAATCTTTTACGGAAAGCCTGTGCTTCTGTAAAGGTTTTATCCTCTTTTTGATGTATTATACATGGATCTTCATCAAATGCATCGAGCAGCAATACGGTATTTTTGGCTTCTTCGGGCTTAATTTGTTTTATTCTATCTAGCACTCTTTTGTCTCCTAATGGAAACAGTTTAATTTGATGCTTTTTTTTTAAATTGAAAAATGAATTATAACGAACAAAAAGATTAATCATAAAGGTAGTTTTACCCATCCCCGAATCGGCAAGTACAAGGTAAAATTTCTCGCTCTCTTTTTTCTCGTTAAATGCGATTTTTAGGAAAAAAGGGATTATCCGGTTTCTTGATATATATTTATGACTGAAATCCGGCTCATCTTCGCGTGTGGGTGCAGAATTCTGATACTTTGTTTGTATGAAATATTTTCTTGCTTCCTTAACATCTAAATATGTAAAAAAAGGTTGTAAATTTTTGGCTGCTTTTGAGTTAATAAAAAATGTCACGAGATTTTTTAATATTTTTACCAGCAATACGATCAAAAGGGCAATCAGCAGCCATGATATAGCTTTGCTTAAATCGTTGCTTAATCCTTGTGCTTCAAACAATGAAGTTAGCGGATTATTTTGAAGTATCTTTAATATTTCTTTCATGAATTATATTTGTCTTTTGCACCATTATTATTTTTTCTATTTTATAATGATTTAAATATTATATTTCTTCAAAATCAATCCTTTCATGCATTTTGTTAAGTTACATCCAATACCTACACAATAAAAATATAATTTCAACATCCAGCTTCAAAGATTGCTATATAGTTGTAGCAATTTAAATTTACTGATGTTCAACAAAAATATATTTATTTTTGAATAAAAGCAAATATGTAAACATAGTGTTATGAAACTGTCCAAAATATTAGATTTTTTAGATTTGAATATTATAAACATAATTGTATTAAAACCAAAATAGAATTGCTATGAAAAAAGTTTATGGTTTACTGATTTCAGGTGTAGGTAATTGCGAGGTAAGGGTTAATAATAGCTTATATGTGACCATATCCGGAGTCGGCTTTGTACATTATAAAGGAAATCCAACAGTTCAATCGAATATAAGTGGAGTAGGGAATGTTATTGATGATAATTAGGAAAAAAATAAAAAAATAGGGACAGCTTCCGGAATTAAATCGGAAGCTGTCCCTATTTTCTTGTTTCTTGGATATGCAATTTTTTTTCACATTTCCTATAAACTTATTTCCTTGATTATTAACATCCTACGAAGCAGGAAATGTTTGTTATCTGAAAAAAAAACGAAATCAAAATCAGCTTTATTTTACTTTTTTTCTATTTTTGTATTCCTATTACAACGGGGGCATTAGCTCAGTAGGCTAGAGCGTCTGACTGGCAGTCAGAAGGTCAGCGGTTCGACTCCGCTATGCTCCACTAATAAAACGTCAGATAGTCGCCTTTTTTTTATCTGCATGAACTTTTATGCCTACGTAATTCAAAGTGAACTGGACCAAAGATTTTATTTTGGGCAGACTACGAATCTAAATCAACGACTTGAAAACCAAAGTCAATCACGATAAGCGGGTTGACCCCATTTTTCTTCAGGACCATATTTGCTTTCAGCAGCCCCGAGAATGCCTCGTTTGGTAATTTCAAGTGCCTCCGGCACATTGAAATCCACTGCATGGTGGCCAAGGGAGTTATAGAATACACGCCCCTCTGTCCCCTCTTTTTATAGGGGAAGCAAGGTATTCATTTTTTAATTTTATCTGGTTCTGTCCAAAATAATTACTTTATAGACAAACACCAATTAGAGCAATTAGGTCAGTTAGCACCCTACAAATCAAATTCAAAATATCAATTTTGAAATTTTTTCCTGTCAATCTATGGAATTTTAAAAAGGATGAACTTATATTTGCTATTTAATAAACATTGATTTTCCAAGCATTCGAAATTACCCATAGTCCTCCGATGAATTTTTTTTTATTACTTTGAAAAATATTCCTTTCATCAAAAAAAGCTCCCGGATCATCTTTTTGATTGGGATATTTGCTGGTTTATTGGTAATCTTTCTGGCAGGAAAGGGAATAAAATACACTTCAACGGACCGGTATTGTATGTCCTGTCATTCCCATCCTCAAGCCAATCAATCATGGAAACAATCAACACATTATGATAATAAATCAGGTGTAATTGTTCATTGTGTGGAATGCCATCTTCCTCCAAAGGGTAAGGGCCATCTTCTGGCAAAAATAAAGCATGGAGCAAAAGATGTTTATGGTAAAATTTTTAAAGATGCCGGGAACATTAACTGGGAAAAACGATCAAGGCTGGAATACGCAAAAAAATATACTTACAGGGAAGGTTGCCTGAAATGCCATCAGAATCTTTTTCCAAATGCACTCTCAACGGATGGTGATGATGCTCATTTATATTATACTCAGCATCATGAAGAATTGAGGTGTCTTAACTGTCATCTGTTTGTTGGACATTATAATAAAGCAGCAATCCATGCCAGTAATATTGAATTTGGGAAGGTTGAAGAGATAAGCAGTGAAGTATTTACAGAATCTGCCAGGGTGGAGAGGTTTGAAAATTTTATTGAGAAAATCCCGGGGACAACTGTATCATTTGAAATGAATGCAATTCCGGATGGATCCTTTAATATTGGCAGCCTGGATTCTGAATCATTCCGAAATCCGGGTGAGGGGCCGGTCAAAACGGTAAAAATCAGCAAATTCTGGATGGGGAAGACTGAGATTAGCTGGAACGAATATCTCGCTTTTTTTAACGCTACTTCATCTGAAGGAAGAAAAGAGTTCAGCAAGCAAATGAATAATGCTGATGTTGATGCAATTACAGGCCCAACACCTCCTTGGGGTGCCCCTGACCAGGGTTGGGGAAAAACCACCGGACCGGCAATTACAATGTCTCACTACGCAGCCGAAACCTTTTGTAAATGGCTCTCGATGGTCACCGGAAAAACGTACAGGCTGCCTACTGAAGCAGAATGGGAATATGCCTGCAGAGCAGGAACCCAGGGACCCTATTTCTTTGAAGGCGATCCCAGGGATTTTTCAAAGAACACTTTTATAAATAAGCTATTTGGCCCTGATACAACTACCATTAACTCTTATGTGATTTATTCTATTAACAGTAATGGCAAAACCAATCTGCCGTCAGAAGTAAAACCGAACCCTTTCGGATTACTGAATATGCTTGGAAATGTAAGTGAATTTTGTCAGGATTGGTACTCGCCCGACACATATGTTTCTTATAACGAAGCAACTATTATGGATCCCAGGGGGCCTGCCGACGGATTGGAACATGTCATCCGGGGAGGTTCCTTTAAAAATGATGCGGCTGATGTGCGTTGTGCTACCAGGGATTTTACCAAAACTAAAAAATGGTTGATTACCGATCCTCAGATACCTAAAAGCATCTGGTGGTATTCAGACTGCGCTCATGTAGGTTTCAGGGTTGTTTGTGAATATTACATTTCAGAAAAAAAATAAGAAGATTAAAATGTAAAAAATGAAAGAAATGTCGTTCCAGGCACGAAAAAAATACTTATGATTATCTTTGACAGAACAGTAAAACAATTAAATCTATTTCGGAAATGGAGAATAACAAAAACTGTTACGGCAGAAGAAAATTTTTAGAAACAGCCGTATTTTCAGGTGCGGTTGGAGCATTGGGTGTTGGTGCTATTATATCTTCCTGCGGCAGGAAGAAATCGAATGAAGAACTTGGATTACCACCAATGTTAGACCATGCACCGGATGGCAGGAAATTGAAAGCCGGACTTATTGGCACAGGACACCGGGGTACCGGAGCAGCCTTTAATTTTTTTGGGGCTGGCCCAAACCTGGAGGTGACGGCATTAGCAGATGTTTTTCAGGAGAGAATCAATACCTGTAGGGAAAGGTGTAAAAAATTTGGCATTGAAATTCCTGAGGAGAACTGTTTTGTGGGATTTGATTCCTATAAGAAATTGCTGGAAACCGATGTTGACGTGGTCATTCTGGCTACTCCTCCGCACTTCAGGCCGGAACATTTTAAGGCAGCTATCCGGAACAAGAAACATGTGTTCATGGAAAAACCAGTGGCTGTTGATCCGGTCGGAATACGATCTATCCTTAGCACAGCCAAAAGGGCTGAATCACTGGGTTTATGTGTAATTACCGGTACACAAAGAAGACATCAACAGGATTACATTGAAACTTATAAACAGATAGCTAATGGTGCTATTGGTGAGATTGTTGCCGCGAAAGCATACTGGAATCAGTCCCATGTCTGGTTACGTACCCGGGAGAAAGATTGGTCTGATATGGAATACATGCTCCGGAACTGGAATAACTTTATTTGGTTGAGTGGCGATCACATCCTTGAAACACATGTACATAATATCGATGTAATTAATTGGTTTACAGGGAAATATCCGTCAAGTGCAATCGGATATGGAGGAAGACACAGAAGGGTAACCGGTGACCAATATGACTTTTTCAGTATAGATTTTGACTATGGAAACGGATTAAGTTCCCACAGCATGTGCCGCCAAATAGACAGTTGTGCCGATGGAGTTGGTGAAGTAGTGGTTGGAACCAAAGGATATTCAATTTGTACTCATAATGCAAATAAAATCTATAACTTTAACGGTTCAGTGATGTGGGAATATGAATATCCAAAGAGTGATGATGACCCTTTAAAACAGGAAGCTAATTCGGCTTATATTCAGGAACATATACACCTTGTAACTGCAATCAGAGCAAATCAATATGTAAATGAAGCCGAACAAACTGCTCTGTCAACATTAACAGCTATTATGGGAAGGGAGGCTGCCTACACGGGAAAACGAATTACCTGGGATGAAATCATGAACTCAGACCAGCGTCTTGGCCCCACTGAATATAAAATGGGACCTGTAAATATGGAATTTGAATTTCCGGTGCCAGGAACACCGATAAATGTATAACGCTATGTTCAAATCAAAAGACAAAACAAACCGCAGAAAGTTTATTAAAACAACAGTAACTACCGCGTTAGGAATTACTGTATTTCCACACATTATCCCTGCTTCAGCTTTAGGTAAAAACGGACAGGTTCCACCCAGCGACAGGATTATTATGGGAGCCATTGGTGTTGGCAGCCAGGGAACAGGTAATATGATTAATTTCATTAAAAAGAAAGAGACACGGTTTGTTGCTGTGTGTGATGTTGACCTGAAGCACAGGGAAAGAGCAAAACAACTGGTTGACCAAGCGTATAAAAATTCTGAGTGCAGAACATATACGGACTATAGAGAATTCCTTGAAAAGGAAAAACCGGATGCTGTTAGTATCGCTTTACCAGATCATTGGCACGCGATAATTTCCGTTGCCGTGGCAAATAAGGGTATAGATATTTACGGCGAGAAACCTCTCGCTAGGTCGATAAAAGAAGGAAGAGCCATTGTTGATGCTGCAGAGAAGAATAATATTATCTGGCAGACAGGTAGCTGGCAACGATCAATACCGAATTTTCACCATGCCTGTGAATTGATTAGGAATGGCAGGCTTGGAAAGATTACCTACGTTGAAGTCGGACTGCCTGATGGCGGAAAACCCATTGGAACTCCTCCTGTTATGCCGGTTCCGGAGGGTTTAGACTGGAACTTCTGGCTGGGACCTGCCCCGACACGTTCTTACCGTGGTGTTTGTCATTGGGATTGGAGGTGGATAATGGATTATTCGGGTGGTCAATTAACCGACTGGGCCGGACATCATGTAGACATAGCCCATTGGGGGCTAGGACTTGACAGGTCTGGTCCGGTTGAAGTTGAAGGTGAGGGAATCTATCCGCGTGAAGGAATTTATGATGCACCTGTTGAATATGACATCCACTTTGTTTATAAAAATGGAATGGAAATGAGGGTGGCTAACCGTAGTCGTCTGGCTCATGGTATGGGAACAACATGGTATGGCGAAAAAGGCTGGATCAGCATCGACCGTGGTGGCCTTACGGCAGAAGACCCAAAAATCCTTGATGAGAAGATTGTAGAGGATGATATCAAATTATATAAAAGCAAGGATCACTATCAAAATTTTCTCGATTGTGTGAAATCAAGAAAAGAAACCATCACACCTGCTGAAATGGCCCATCGCTCAATAAGCGTTGCATTGATAGGTGAAATAGCCATGCTTACCGGGAAAAAACTCCAATGGGATCCGGTTAAAGAGCAATTCATTGGAAATGAGATTGCAAACCGACTGTTGTTCAGGCCGTACAGAAAGCCCTGGGAATTTGATTACTAAATAAAAAATCACAAAAAAAGAACATACGATTATGAAAAAAATAATTTCTATTTGGTCTAAATTGTTAATAATTCCAATTGTTTTATTGTTAACTTCCGCATTATTTAATGCCTGCCGGCAACAACCAAAAAATAAGGTTCTTATCGTTACTGGACAGAACACGATTAATTGGGAGGCAAGCAGTAAGGCCCTTAAGCAGATTTTAGAAAATTCCGGTCTTTTTAGGGTTAACGTACATATCAGTCCCCAGCAAGGAGAAGACATGTCAGGGTATAATCCCAACTTTTCTAACTATGATGTAGTTGTTTTAAATTATAACGGAGACTCCTGGCCGGAGCAAACCAGGATTTCTTTCGTGGATTACATAAAAACCGGAGGAGGTGTAATAGTCTTCCAATCAGCAAACAGTGCTTTTCCCGATTGGAAAGAATACCATGAGATCATCGGGCTGGGTGGATGGAAAAACCGGGACCAAATGCCGGGTAATTATCTCTATTGGGAAGAGGATGAATTTGTAACCGCCGATACCGGTCAGGGTTATGGAACACTGTTTTTAAAAGCAGAGGCATACCTGGTTGTTAACAGGGATACTGCACATCCTGTCACCCGTGGATTGCCTGAAAGGTGGATGCATGCAGATGATATAATCATAAACAGACTAAAAGGACCGGCTCAAAACCTTAAGGTTCTTTCGACCGCCTTTTCTGATTCGTTAAAAGATGGAACGGGAAGGCATGAGCCCATCCTCTTTACCGTTGAATTAGGTGAAGGCAGGATTTTTCATACGGCCATTGGGTATACCGTTAGTGATGAAGAAAAATCCGCATTGGAATGTGTTGGCTTTATTACTACTTTTCAAAGAGGCGCCGAGTGGGCGGCAACTGGTTCCGTAACCCAATCTGTTCCTGTCGATTTCCCAAACGCGGTTAGTACTCATCGTTGGGAAAACTTCCTTCCGCTAAGTCTCGATGAACTTATGGCAAAAATATCACGGTATAAAATCGGCATGAGCAGAAAATTCATCTCTGATCTGTCAAACAGGATCAGGAAGTCGGATGGTTCGCCCGAAACATTATTAGAATATGAAAAGAAAATGCTTGATTTTTTAAATTCCGAGGCAACTATTGACAGTAAAAATTTTATTTGCAGAGAATTAAGCTGGATGGGATCAGGAAAATCAATCCCAACCCTGGAAAAACTGGCAAAAGAAGAAGCTACAGCCGAGATTGCAGCCTTTGCGTTTGAAAGGCTGAAAGCGGAATAAATCATTCATGACATTTTGTTATTGAAACATAAGATATTTTTTGTCAATTAATTGATCAATATATTTACATGCTGACTGTGAAATCACAAAATACAAGCATCAAATATCAAATAATACTCAATTACCTAAATTCAAAATGAATCAAACGGTTTTGGAATTTTTCCCGGGGCTTCGGGATGAGATTTGCCTGCCCCGTGAAATAGTCTAAATATCTGAAAAAAACAGATTATTTTAAAATTTATTTCATGGGGTAAATTTTTTGTACCGATAGCTATCGGTATTGTCATTTGGAATTTTCTACAAAAAAATACAAGAAAATTAGACACTAATTCAATTGATTATTTTCGCTTGACAATTGATAATTGAAACCCTTCGGGGAAATTTAAATAAATTGACCTAATTGACCTAATTGCTCTAATTAATCTAAAAAATGACCAAGCCACAATTCACAAAAATTTAGATCTTAGAAATTGGAATTTTTGAAATTGGGATTTGATTAGGTCAATTAGAAATTAGAATAATTAGAAATTGGATTTTCGATCCCGCAAGTGCGGGAGTAAGTTTTGTTTTTTAAACGCCTTATATTGTTTAAATCTCATCATCTATGTTTGTAAATAAAAAAGTATTTATTCGTTCTTATTCCCTGTTTATTATCTTTTTAATATCAGTTTATTGTTATTCTCAGGAGCCTGAGGAAACAGAAGATTGGTCCGTAAAGCCTGAAGTTGTAATCCCAGGGAAAAAGTTCAGTCCTCCTTCCGATGCCA
>JAUWBB010000098.1 GCA_030605195.1 Bacteroidota bacterium | reverse complement strand
ATTTTACGCCGACTTGATGCGTCGGTATTCCACCTATTGCAAAAACCTTGGGGGAAACAAACTTGTGAAGATAGCTTGCGGACCCAATGGTTCAGATTTCAACTGGACTGAAGTATTGATGAAAGAATCGAAAAACAGGTGGATGATGCATGGGCTTGCACTTCATTATTATACGGTTATGGATGGCTGGGGGCATAAGGGGTCTGCTACCGAGTTTGATGAATGGGAATGGATCTCAACCATGAATGCTACATTAAAAATGGAAGAACTGATCACTCGTCACTCCACAATTATGGATAAGTATGACCCGGGAAGAAGAGTCGGTATGTATGTTGATGAATGGGGAAACTGGTTCGATGTGGAACCTGGAACTGAACAGGGCTTTCTTTACCAGCAGAATAGTCTCAGGGATGCTGTAGTTGCAGCCATTAACCTGAACATTTTCAATAATCACTGCGATCGCGTAAAAATGGCGAATATCGCCCAAACGGTAAATGTCCTTCAGGCCATGATCCTTACACGGAAAGAAAAAATGGTACTTACACCCTCTTATTATGTTTTCCGGATGTTCAAAGTACATCAGGATGCCACCATGATTCCGCTAACCCTGAAGTGTGAAGATTACCGGTTTGAAGAAAAAAAGGTCCCTGCTCTTTCGGCTTCAGCTTCCAGGAAAGAGGATGGAACAATTCATTTATCTCTGACGAATCTCAATCCAAATAAACCCATTGACCTGAAATGTGAGATTCGCGGCAGTAAAGTATCTAAGGTGGACGGTGAAATATTGACAGCCCCCAATATGAATGATTATAATGATTTTGGCCAGAAGGAAAAGGTTTATCCGGTTGAATTTAAAGGAGCAAAGTTAAATGGTGAAACACTGATGATCCATTTACCCGCTAAATCAATAGTCGTGCTTGAACTTAAATAACATGAGTTCGATATAAATAGAAACCGTTTGCCAAAGGCCTTCCCGAATGATTTCGGTCGGTCAGGCATCCCTAAGGGATAAAATGTTATATGTTATTAGTTATATGTTAATTGTTAATAACTCTGAAACTGAGAACTAAAAACCGAAAACTGAAAACAATTGCAAGTCGTCAGTCAGCAGTCTCCCCGCCCGTACCGAACAGTACGTTCGGGCGGGCAGTCGGCAGAAGCACATACTATGCACATGAACTTATTACTAATAACTTTTAACTTTACATGATGTCAGGTGTTTCCACCTGACATTGAATACTGGAGTAATTTAAATTTTGCCATATCATTAACTGCCGGATGGAAACATCCGGCAGCATCGTAACTTATAACACATAACAAAAAAAGAGACTCTTGAAAACTTAGTAATTACCATAAATAAAACATGGAAACCAAAAAGTATGTAATAGGCGTAGATTTTGGAACGGATTCAGTGCGTTCGGTTATTATTGATACATCAAACGGAAGAGAAATTTCCGGTTCGGTGTTTGAGTATCCGCGATGGAAAGAAGGAAAATACTGCGACCCTGCAAAAAATCAATTTCGTCAACATCCATTGGATTATATTGAAGGCCTGGAACAGACTGTGAAAGAAGCATTACATAATGCGCCTGAAGGAGTTGCCGAAAACATAATGGCTATCACCGCGGATACCACCGGATCGACCCCCGTTGCAGTAAATCAGAAAGGAATTCCTTTATCGTTGACCGCTGGTTTTGAAGAGAACCCGAATGCCATGTTTGTTCTTTGGAAAGATCACACAGCGGTTCATGAAGCCGAAGAGATCAATAAGCTTGCACATACCTGGGGAGGAACCGATTATACTAAATTTGAAGGTGGAGTATATTCCTCCGAATGGTTTTGGGCTAAGATACTTCATGTGCTCCGGGAAGACGAGAAGGTTAGAAAAGAAGCCTTTTCCTGGGTTGAACATTGCGATTGGATTCCAGCTCTCCTTACCGGGAACACTGATCCGTTAACTTTGAAACGCAGCCGTTGTGCTGCAGGCCATAAAGCTATGTGGCATGAAGACTTTAATGGTCTCCCATCTGACGACTTCCTGGTTAAGCTTGATCCATTGCTTAATGAATTACGTGACAAACTTTATACTGAAACTTATACCTGCAATGTGTCGGTTGGATATCTTTCGCCTGAATGGGCTGAACGTTTAGGGTTAAAAGGAAAAATTCCTGTAGGTATCGGAGCTTTCGATGCTCATTTGGGTGCAGTTGGCGGAGAAGTTAAACCAGGATATTTAAGTAAGGTCATGGGGACATCCACTTGTGATATGATGGTTGCACCTCTTAAAGAAATTAGATCAAAATTGGTAAAGGGTATTTGTGGTCAGGTAAATGGTTCCATCATCCCGGGTATGCTGGGAATGGAAGCCGGTCAATCTGCTTTCGGGGATGTTTATGCCTGGTTTAAAGATTTTCTTCTATGGCCGTTTGAAAATGTATTGGAGGAAAGTAAGCTGCTGGATCAGGATACAAAGGAGAAACTGGTGGAAGAAATTGCCGGAAAAATTTTACCGGAACTATCTAAGCAGGCGGAAAAAATTCCGATTGATGAATTGGGCATTGTTGCTCTCGATTGGCTGAACGGACGAAGGACACCGGATGCAAACCAGAACCTGAAAGGTGCGATAACGGGTTTGAATTTGGGCTCAGACGCACCCAAAATATTCAGGGCACTGGTTGAGGCAACGGCATTTGGGGCAAGAAAAATTATCGACCGGTTTATTTCTGAAGGAGTGGAAATAAAAGGTGTAATTGCCCTGGGGGGCGTGGCAAAAAAATCTCCATTTGTAATGCAGGTGGTTGCCGATGTACTCGACATGCCCATTAAGGTTGCACGGGCAGAACAGGCGTGCGCCCTGGGTTCGGCAATGGCTGCTGCAGTGGTTGCAGGCATTTATAATACTATTGAAGAGGCTCAGAAGGAAATGGGAAATGGATTTGAATCAGAATATAAGCCGGATCCTGAAAATGCCGTGAAGTATAAAACCTTGTACAAGAAATATTCAAAATTGGGAGATTTTATAGAGCATAGTTTTTGACCACAAAGGGAGTGAAATTCCATTCAATCTAAAGTTAAGGTCAGATAGTTTACTTGTGCCTGAAGCCAAATCAATATGTCAAACAACCTCGACAATAGTGTAAACCAACGATTCTCATCCAGATGGGGCCTTTTACTTAGCGCTCTTGGCATCGCGGTCGGGACTGGAAATATCTGGAGGTTCCCGCGAATTGCAGCTCAAATGGGTGGTGAGGACGGAGCAGGAGCTTTTTTGGTGGCCTGGCTTATCTTCTTATTCCTGTGGAGCATACCTCTTATTATTGCCGAATATGCCTTGGGGAAAAAGCACCGGTCGGGCGTTATAGGTATCTTTATAAAAAGTTTAGGTAAAAAATTCGCCTGGATGGGTACATTTGTTGCCTTTGTTGCCACAGCAATAACTTTCTTTTATACAGTGATTGTAGGTTGGTGTATTTTTTATTTTATTCAGACGTTGACCCATCCCCTCCCAATGACAACAGAAGCGGCCATGGAAACCTGGAACAATTACCAGAATAGCGCCTGGCCATTTCTGTTCCATATCCTGGCCATCGGGTTTGGTGCTCTTGCTATTTGGAAAGGGGTGAAATCGATAGAACTCATTAATAAAATCCTGATCCCAACCCTCCTGTTAATTGTTATCCTATCTGTTATCAGGGCGTTGACTTTACCCGGAGCATTGGATGGTGTTGCATACTTGTTCAGACCGCAGTGGAGTCAATTGAGTGACCCTAAATTATGGCTTTCCGCGTTAACACAAAATGCATGGGATACAGGAGCTGGCTGGGGTTTGTTTCTTACCTATGCCGCCTATATGAAAAGCGAACATGGGACAGTGAAGAATGCTTTTATCACAGGCATTGGGAATAATACCGTTTCCTTGCTTGCTGCCATTATGATTTTTGGAACTGTATTTGCCGTTCTCAGGACAGAAATGGGAATGGCCGATCCGGAAGTTCTTGAAATTATGAAGACGAGTGGACCGGCTTCAACAGGTCTTACTTTTATCTGGATGCCCCAACTTTTTGCAAAAATGTTCTTTGGATCACCTCTCGCTGTTATGTTCTTCCTGGGTCTTACATTCGCTGGATTTTCATCCCTGATCGCACAACTGGAACTTCCCACGAGAATTTTAGTGGATACCGGTATGAAAAGATCCAAAGCCATTGGAATTATTATTGCTGTAGTATACCTGTTAGGGATTCCTTCAGCCAGAAACCTGAATATTCTGAGTAACCAGGATTATGTTTGGGGAATTGCCTTGATGATTTCCGGTGCATTTGTTGCTTTTGCAGTGATCAAACAGGGGATTTCAAAGATCCGGAAGGAAATAAACCTAACTGAAAACGACTGGGCTCTTGGAAGCTGGTGGGATATTACCATTCGGCTTTTTATACCTTCTGCTGCAATTATATTGCTTGTCTGGTGGTTGTTTCAATCAGCTACCGTATTTGCACCTGATCAATGGTACAATCCCTTTAATCCGTTTAGTGTAATGACCTGCCTTGCCCAGTGGTTTGTTATGTCAGGAATTTTTATCCTGTATAACCGAAGAATAGCTAACTGCATGATAGGCTGTTAATCATACAATTTAACAAATTCATAGCTATTCCCTGACCAATCAAGGAAGCGGATAAAATCTTTGAATGTTAGTACCAGGGTGGCTGTATTGATGTTGGGATGAAAACTGATTTTTTCTGCCTTTTCCATGTTGCTGTCAATAAATACATGAACGTGGTTTTCAGTATCATTGATCAATCCGAAAGGTGAGACCGATCCAGCCTCAAGATACAGGTATTTCTTTAAACGTTTATCTGAAGCAAAACTGAGTTTACCCTGTTTTAGTCTTTGTTCCAGATCTTTTATCGCCAGTTTTTGTTTATGCTCAATAATAACCAGGTAGTGCCGGTTTCCCTTATTGTTACGGAAGAAAATGTTCTTACAATGAGTGGCATTGATGTTTTTCCAGTGGATAATGGCTTCTTCAACCGTTGCCACCGGAGGATGCTCAAAATATTCAAATTGTATATCCAGGGTATCTAAAATTTCATAGATCTCTTTTGGCCCGTTCATTATTGTATATTTTTGTATCGGAATTTACTCTCCGCCGGCGGATCATGGGATCGTCACGCTATAAGCGTGACTAAGTTCAATGTTTATGGCTTTATAATGGCTAATTTCATTATACTTTGCATTTTTAAGTTGGCAATCTGAAGACTGGGCTATTTATACTTTTCAGGATTTTGAATCATGTGATTAAGATAAATATCCATTCCGACAGGCAGGCACTGCTGCGGAGTAGCATTTCACAAGTCCCGGCCCCGTGACTTTTTATACTATCATAAAACTTGTGCTATGTTAGGGATAAATCAGGTTAGTATGATTTGAAATTCTATTTCGTATAGCAATATAGTTGAATGGTATCTCAAGCAATTCCGACATATCTTCACCGGCTTCCCTCAGGTCGTCATCTCCTTCTTCGAAAAACCAGTATATTTTTACATGCTGACCTTCTTTATAGAGATCGCAAAGTATAGAAAAAATGTCGAATAGAAATTTGGCAGAGGAAGAGTTGAAATAGGACAATTCAATATTAAAATCGAGCGGATGATCTTTATCATAAACAAATCTTTTTTCTTCAATGATCTCGGTTTTAAATTTTCCGAGCCATTCAATAACTGGGTAATAGAAACTTCTTACATCTTCAGGTCCGGAAACACCTGTGATCTCAAAAATATTTTTGGCAGGATCAAATGTTAAGCTTGGGCAGGTTTCAGTCTGTTCTATGATTAATGCTTCCATCCCTTTTTTTGCGATGTTGCCTAATTAAAAAAGCATTCCAAATATACAAAAGATAACTTACAGGAGAAAAAAAAAGATTACAATCCAAACCGGTATGACAATTTGATCAGAAAAATGTTATGTGGATGGATGTCGTACAGATCCCTCGTATCCTGATTCAAATTAAATTCTCCGGTAGGATCATATCCGCTTCTTCCCTGCGACCAGACCAGGAATATGGTTGATCCGGGGACATATTCCCACCGGACAACAAGGTTCGATTTAAATTCCTTAACATTAAAATCAGGGTTATCGATCGAATAGTTCAAATCCGGCCCATCGTTGACATTATAAACATTATCCGTTTCATCGTACGAAATTTCGTTGTCGGTAAATGTGTGAAACCGGTCGGTGTACTGGTCAGCTTTTGGATCAGTGATTTTCTTGAATTCGCTGTATTTTCCCACTGAGATAAAAGGTTGTCCCCAGTACTGTATGGTAAAGTCCGGACTTATACTGTAATTTAGCCGCAGCGAAAACATCAGGGTTTTTTGATCAATTGTTGCAAACAGGTAACGGTCGTCTGATTCAACCGATTCTTTTGTTACGTATTGCAAATTTCTATTGTTTAATCTCAATGAGGGGTTTAGAGAAATATTTAATGCATTGGTTGGTCTGTATGATAAATTTAAACTGTATTGTTGGGTTCGGCTATTCTTTTCATAACCCCAAAAACCCATAAAACGGGTACCACAAGTTATTTTTTTCCGGTTATCGGAATTAATACTGAGCCACGAACTGATTCCACCCGGCGTAAGAAATGACGGACCTCCTCGAAGCATAGAATTCAATATACCATTTCCCCGGGGATTTATACCTGTGCTTAAGGACCAGTAATTCTTAAATTGCATATGCAGATTGATGTTTCCACCTGTTACGATATGATTTCCACCAAAATCAAATACATTCCACTGATTAAGGTTTACATTTAAATTTCTGAAAATACTGAACGGTTCCCATATCCGGTATCCTACCCAAAGAACCTGCAGGATCTCATCAGCACTCGTCATGAATCCTAGGTCGTTGAGTTCGAGTCCAGGCGACTTCCAGCTTATGAAGCCGGCATATCTCCAGTGCCCGTTAGCATGCTTTCCTATAGAAAGAACACCTCCGTATCCGGATAGAGAAGTCCTGCTTGAATCAAACTTGACATAATCATTATCAAGCCTTTGGAAATATCTTGCCGGGGAGTTTTGAGTACGGATAAGTGCTTCCTCCGAACCTTTTACCTGGCTGAAATAGGTTTTTAACGAGAAGCTGTAAGTTCTGTCTTTCCATTGGTGGGTAAAATCGAGTCCCCCTGAATACGCAGAGGTATGTAAGAAATTCAAATCAGTATTTTCAATTTTACGGTTGGTGGTGGTAAACATACCTCCCAGGATGGTATTCCCTTTATTGAAGTCCTTCTGAACCCTGGATACTGAATAGTTGGTAAGAGGTTCAACCGTTTCAAAGCGTTTTTTTCCTTCATTATCGATCTCAGCCATTTCCTTTGCGGTAATGCTTTCAAGAATACCAATTGATAATCCGTTTTTTGTTTTACCGGTAAATTTTGCAGCTCCCAAAATAGATGTATTTGTTGGTATATCTGCGTATTCACCATCTCCTGTATCTGGATAAGACTGGGGTCTACGGCCAATCCGCCGTGAATAGAACATATTCTCTGCAGCCAGATCGCCATCTCCAAACATTAATGGAAAGCTCAGAATATTTTTTCCTTCAATAAAAAAAGGTCTTTTTTCTTTAAAAAAGATTTCGTAAGCAGTCAGGTTGACCTGGGAGGGGTCGGCTTCAACCTGACCGAAATCAGGATTTACGGTAAAATCCAGGATCATGTTATTCGTAATTCCGATTTTCCCGTCTACTCCTATATTCAGTTTGCTTGATTTACCTGTGACAAACGGATTTCCTTCCTCCTTTTCAAACCGTTCCATATTGCCTACTGTATAAGGGGCAATTTCAATTTGTCTTTTTGGTTTTATACCGGAAATACCTTGTAGTTCTCCAAATTGATGAACCCAGCCCGGAGCATCTCGTGGAATAAACTGCCAGATGGATAGCTCTTCTTTCCGGAATAATAACCTCGCGACCTGTAGTCCCCACACCTGATCTTCCTCCTTATCAAATCGTAACTGGCTCAACGGGATTTTCATTTCTGCAGTCCAGCCTTTTTTATCAATATTTGTTTTTACATACCAGATCGGATCCCATGTCCAGTCTTCGTTTTCTCCGTCATTCGAAAAAATTCCGTCCATTTTAATTCCGGCTGCGTTAACCATAAAAGTGAATGCAGTACGCCGGTCGTAATAACTGTCAAGTTGTATGGCAACAAAGTCCCCGTCAATTTCATCTTTCCGGGTCATTCGTTTTACAATGCTGTCAGGACTGGTATCATAAGCCCTGAAGGCAACATATACATTGTTGTCATCATACAGGATATTAAAGGCTGTTTCCTGTGATGGGTCTTTCCCTTCATAAGGTTGTTGTTGAATAAATCCGCTTTCCCATTCAAGGTTTTGCCAGACGGAATCATCCAATACACCATCGATCACCGGCGCCCTGGATTCTATCCTTATTGCTCTGAATACCTTTTTTCCCGTGGATGTTTTTCTGGCTATTCCCTGTATTGAAAAGCAAACCAGAAGGAGAATAATTATACTTTGCCTCATTAGGTTTATAATAGATTTTTACTCAAACTCATTTAAGCATCAATTTGTATGCCATTCAAGCTAAAAAGTTTATTGTCAATGAAATAGACTATCAGCTTTTTTTTGTCAGACGAATTAGTGTTCGGTTTTGTTACAACTTCTGTACATTTTCGTACAATCCGAAACTTAACCAACAATACAAAGACGAACAAGATGCGGTTTTGCTGTTGGTGGCTACAGCGCTTTCAAAGGGCAAACTAACGAATACATGCGGATCTCGCCAGACAGTGTTCGGATATATATTGACGAGACGGTCGCCAAAGGCAGCAAAGGAGGATTTGCCGTTGGGGGATTTAGTGCGTTTAAAGGGACCATTACCGATTTCATGCACATGACACCTGATAACTATTTCATAGGACATTTGGCCGGAAGTTCCATCACCGAAGGATTGTATAATTCATTCATCGGGTATGAAGCAGGAGTTAGTACAACAACCGGAAGCAGCAATGTTTTTATTGGCCATGAATCGGGACTGGAAAATCTGAATGGGAACTGGAATGTTTTTATCGGGAACAGTACAGGACAAAACAATACAACCGGGTTTTCAAATATTATTATTGGCGATGG
>JAUWBB010000032.1 GCA_030605195.1 Bacteroidota bacterium | reverse complement strand
CATCTGGCTGACTTTCGTCCCACTCATCCTGTTGTTAAAACTGGTGGTGCAAAGGGAATTCCAGCCGTTGCAGGAGCTCCCTGGGGAAGTGCAAGTATATTGCCCATTTCTCATGCATTTATTAAAATGATGGGAGGCAACGGATTAACCATGGCATCAAAAATGGCTATCCTAAATGCTAATTATATCGCTTCTTTGCTGAAATCTTATTTTAAAACCTTATATACCGGAGAAACCGGATTTGTTGCTCATGAGATGATCCTGGAATGTCGTGATTTCAAGTCGGTTGCCAATATTACCGAAGCTGACATTGCAAAACGATTAATGGATTACGGGTTTCATGCTCCAACCCTTTCCTTCCCTGTCCATGGTACTTTGATGGTTGAACCAACCGAAAGTGAATCATACCAGGAATTGAACCGGTTTATCCAAACAATGATCAGTATTCATAGTGAAATCATGGAAATAAAGGAAGGGAAATACGATCAGCAGAACAATGTCCTGAAAAATGCACCCCATACGGCAGAAGCAGTTACTTCGGATAAATGGGAACATCCTTATAGCCGGGAGAAGGCTGCATACCCACTGAATTGGATAAAAGAAAATAAGCTCTGGCCGGCTGCAGGAAGAGTGGATGATGCTTACGGAGACCGGAACCTGAATTGCTCATGTGCTACAATTGATGAATACAGAACGGGTTTGTATGAAGAGGATCTGAGAAAGACAAATGAATAAACAGATTAAACTATATAATTTTCTCTGGTTATTCTCACAACCCCCTTATTTCCGCTCCTAATAACAGGAGGGGGAAATCCCAGCTTCTTTCCCCCCTCTCCTGTTTTTAGAGGAGAGGGGACTGGGCAGAGGTCAATTATGTGTTTTTTTATTTCTAAATAAGGCATCTTCAATAACCAGATCATACAGATCCGCCAGGTCAATTCCATAGGCTCTGGCTTGTTTAGGAATAATGCTCTCCGGGCTCATTCCCGGAACCGTATTAATTTCCAGAAAACAGAGTTTATTTTCCGAAAGTATGTAATCAATTCTAACAATCCCATTACAGCCTAAAGCGGAGTATATTTTTGAAGATAATTCCTGGCAGGATTTTGTAGTATGTTCGGATATCCTTGCAGGTGTTATTTCATCAGCCATGCCATAGGTGTATTTTGCTTCATAATCGAAAAATTCCTTTTGACTTATGATCTCTGTAACCGGAAAGATCAATTCCCGGTTATGCATTTTAACCAATCCGCAGGAAATTTCAATTCCCTTTATGAATTCCTCAATGATGACTTCATCTCCTTCTCCCAGGGCTTTTTTAATGGCAGTTTTTAGCTCGTCCTGACCTGACACTTTTGAAATTCCAACACTTGATCCGCAGTTATTGGGTTTTACAAAGCAAGGCAAACCAAGCGTACGGATCACTTTTTCTTCATCAATACGATCTCCTCTTCTAATCAGCATTGCTTTGGCTGAGTATATACCAATTTTTTTCAGGTAATTTTTGCATGCATATTTGTTAAACGTTAATGCAGATACAGATGCTCCTGAACTGGTGTAAGGTATCCCGATAAGGTCGAGATAAGACTGTAATTTACCATCTTCACCCGGAGTGCCATGAATGGCAATAAAAACAACATTAAAAAATAATAACTTACCTTGTAATGTGCATGAAAAATTGTCCTTGTTAACCGGAATATCACCATACTTATCACTTTTAAGAATCCAATCCTCTCCTTTTAACAGAATGGTATAAACATTATATTTATCCTTTCCGAGTTGGTTTGCAACCTGCTTAGCACTACCAACAGAAATCACGAATTCTGAGGAATCACCACCTGCTACAATTGCAACGTTTGTTTTCATATTATTAATTTTTTATGATGTATTTTCTCCATTTTTCAATCACTTTCTGCATGTCTTCAGGAAGATCTGAGTCAAAAAACACAGGCTGGTTTGTCCGTGGATGGATGAAACGTAATGATTTGGCATGCAATGCTTGTCTGGGAAGGATTTTAAAGCAGTTATGGACAAATTGCCTGTATTTTGAGAAGGTAGTACCTTTAAGGATCATGTCTCCTCCATATTCATTATCGTTGAATACGGGATGTTTAAAATATTGAAAATGAACACGAATTTGATGTGTTCTTCCTGTCTCAAGTTTGCATTCAACAAGACTGATGTATCCCAGGCGTTCGATGACTTTAAAGTGTGTTACGGCCGGTTTACCCAAAGAACCATCGGGAAAAACATACATTCTGGTGCGGTCTTTTGGGTTCCTGCCAATATGCCCGGTTATGACACCCTCATTTTCTTCAGGGTTCCCCCAAACCAGTGCCAGGTACTTCCGGTCAACCGAGTGATCGAAAAACTGTTTGGCCAACTTATTATGTGCCTGTTCGGTTTTTGCAATGACAAGTATCCCGGAGGTATTTTTATCAATTCTGTGAACAAGGCCCGGACGTGCTTCACCAGACTGAAACAGAGGCAGGTCTTTTAAATGATATGTTAAAGCATTTACCAGGGTTCCGGAATAGTTCCCATGTCCCGGATGGACTACCATACCGGGAGCTTTGTTGATAATGATTAAATCGTCATCTTCAAAAACAATATCAACAGGAATATTTTCAGGGAAAATCTCGATTTCCCTGGGTGGGTATGTCATTACAATGGAAATGACATCACATGGCTTGACACGGTAATTCGACTTCACAGGTTTATCATTCACCAGTATGTTTCCGGCAACGGCAGCACCCTGTATCCGTGTTCTTGATACGTTTTCGATTTTGTTAACCAGGTATTTGTCTATCCTCAACAGGCTCTGTCCCCGATCTACGACAAAGCGGAAATGTTCATAAAGCTCCTGGCGGTTATTTAACTCCTCATTCATCAGGAGAATCCTGTAGTTAATGGATAACAATAAATTTTTTATTTTCAGGGAGAACTCCTTTTTCCAGTATCCTGACAAAATAAATTCCCGGCAACCATTCTGAAATATTTATTGGCTTGTTAAGATAGTCGGTTGCATAAACTTGTTGTCCGTAACTATTGAATATATGAATTGCCGGATTTGTCGACGGATTTGATTTCAGGTATTCTATCCTGATAAAGTCTTTTGCAGGATTAGGGTAAATCCTGATCAGGTTCTGTATATTTATCTTTTTTACCTTGGAAATTAAATCAGCACCTAGTACAGGCCTGATCATCAGGGCTCCTGGCAATCCCGAGGTATTCCATATTCCCCCATACGTATAAAAGACCTTATCGTTTTTCACCCTGTTCAGATCGAACCCGACATTTAGATAATCATTGGTTATTTGGGTCCATCCGATATAGAAGGTTTCAGAAACAAAAACAGCAGTATCCAAAATATATGTATGAAACTTATTGAGACTGTCCTTAAAAACCGGTATTTCACTTTGCTGGCTGAGCAATACCTCTCCCGGAATTCCGTTATAATCTGCCCACACAGTTAAATAGAACTGTATTTGGTTCGCATTGTCGAAAGACTGGTTAAAATACATCTGAATTGCCCGTAAGGAGTCAGGCTTATATGAATAAAACTGATATGCCAGCATGGCATTATCCATGCTTTGTCCGGGTAATCCATAACCTGATTCAGCTGTTCCATCATCATATGCATAAAAATTATGAAATTTTTGAATGTAAGAAATGGTGTCATTAAACTTTTTGTCAAAATCGTCAGTAATAAGGTAGCTTTTAATTTCGAACATAGCTGAATCGGTTCCCTGAGAACTAAAAGTATATATAGGCATGGTACTGTCATCAATAATTTCCCATGGTCCGATGTTTGCTGCACCTCCGCTGAAAGACCTGACGATTTTGTTTTCATAAATATCCCGAATCTCAAAATTTCTGGTTACATTCCTGACAATGTTGTCATTATTTTTGTAGCTAATTCGGATGCTGTCGTCCATTACGGTTAAATATGTCTTCCTGAAATGATCCCAGGGCATGGATTCATGATTTTTGATTAATGATCCGGCAGGTTTGACAAATGCTACATCATGAGGAATGGTATCTCCTTCACTCCTGTTTTTGTCCAGTTTAATATAATCAAGATGCCAGTGATCACAATTGTAAACCAGACCGGGAATTAAAGTGTTTGAGGTTAAACTGGCATAATTTTTAAACCTGAACCTGAAACCTTTTGTCAGAAATTTTTCACTAATAATTGGAATAATAATTTGTTTGAATTCATGCAGGGTATCTCCTGGTGTTTGCCAAACGGAATGCCATAATGTGTCAGATGGAGAATAAAATTCAAGTACAAGAGAATCCCTGAATTCAGGGGGATCTGCAATGCCCTGGGGCTGATAATAGAAACTCAGGTAAATATTTGATGTTGGGGAATAGGCCAGGTTAATGGGATTTGAGGTCAGCTCATCGGCTTTAAAACCGGTTGAATTTGCATGAGGGTAAATAGCGCCGGTAAAATCGATGGCATCGAGGGTGGCCACTCCTATTGAAACAGGATTTATGCCGTATGTATAATTTATAAAGGCGAAACGATCGGTCCATAATTTGATGTCGGGGTAAACCGTATTTTTTGAAAAATCTTCAAAAAACGGAAGCTCTAAGGTATCGGTGGGTTGTACACCTTTTATTTTTTTGGATTTAGATAGGTTTTGATAATAATTTTTTACTATGCCGTTAACATGTAATCCCGCGATTTTTTCCTGACCAAAGGAAAAATTGACAGAGAATAAAAAAATAAGGGTGATATGGTTAATAATTCGAAGCTTCTCCATCAAATTCATGTTGAAATACAGTTAAAAAGTATCTGGTTGTGGCAATTTGGCAGAATCGGTGGTTAACCATATGTATACAGGTGAGCCCAATTGAACCGGATTCTTAACATTGAATTCAGGATTTTGTTTCCAAACGAAGGCGTTTAAAGAGTCTTTCTGGTCTTTAACCGTTTCGTCAAAAATAAAAGCACCAAGATTCAGGGAAATATTTAATATTTTTTGCCTGGCAGTCTCCATAGTAAACAAAATTAAATTTGGGACAAGAGTTGTTACGTTACCGGTCCCTTTCCCTAAAATCAGATCAATACTTGCTCCCTCTTCTAAAAGCTCATCTTCCCCAATAGCCTCTCCTCTGAATTTTTGCTCCAAAACATTGTTTATGGCAATATCGGGCACGTAGCTTAGCATCCCTATTTTCAATCCAGTCGTTTCTAAAATTGCTTTTGCCTGACGATAGGTAAGCCCAACCAGGTTTGGCATCTTTACCATTTTCTGGTTAAATGCATTTAGAGTGAGGAAAACAGTTCTCCATTTTTTAACCTTAAATCCGGATTTGGGATTTTGTTCATATACCGAACCCTTGTCAACAGCATTTGTATAAACCGAATCAACGATTTTATACCGGAGTTTATGTTCCCGGGCTATGTTTTCAATTTCCTCAAGGGTTTTCCCGGTAAAATCAGGCACAGGCCTTGCCATACCATGATGAGTATAAAGATGTAACCAAAGTAATGTCCCGAGAACTATAAAAACAAAGAAAATGATGGCATAAAATAAGTTCTTAAGGAATACTTTGCTGAATAAAAACCGTAAAAATTCCATGATTTATCCGGAACATTAAAAATCACTTAATAGATAGACTCTAATTAGCAAAACGGTAAGGCAAAGATAAAATTATATTGGAAGGACATAGTTTCACAAATTTACCCTGTTAAACAGCAACTTCGTTGCTCCTGCTGCGCAGGGTTTCACGGGGTGAATTAAAAAAACCCTTAATTTTCAGGTTTCATAAATAATTAGTTAATAGTTAGCAGTCTACATGAAGATTGCCGACTTAAAAATACAAAGTATAATGAAATTAGCCATTATCAAGCCATAAACATCGAACTTAGCCACTATGGCTATCGGGGCGATCTCATGATCCGCCTGGCGGAGAGTAAATTCCGATACAAATAAATAGAATCCGTTTGCCAAAGGCATTCCTTCGGGAAAAACGGTTGTCGGTTTATGGGATGATTAGTGTTATACCTACAGTTGGAACTGTGGGTTTTATATTTTATGCCTTGGTTCGTCTGATACTGAAAGTTTTGTCCTGCCTTTTGCCCGTCTTGAAGATATAATATTCCGGCCACTTACCGTTGACATTCTCGACCTGAATCCGTGTTTGTTTTTTCTTTTTCTCCTCGATGGTTGATAAGTCCGTTTCATAATATTAGAATTTTCTTTTCAGCTCTTTAGTCTGAAAAATGAGATTGCAAAGATAATGTTTTTTTATAGTAAATAATAAGTGGAAATAAATCTTTACAATTCCCCTTTAAAATCTCATAGGCAAGTAAATAATTTTTTTTGTTTCGAAATACGGTTCATCAAAAAAATCGCGTATGTAAAAAATTTCGACCTGGTCTTTAAATGGACTCAATTCACGAGAAAGGTCACCCCCTTTCAGATAAAGTATCCCGTTGTTAATGGCATTTCTGTTTTTCCTTAGAAAATTATTCAACACCAATTTTACAAATTTCGGAAAGGAAGTAACCGATCTGCTGGTGACAAAATCAAATTTCGCGGTGTAATCTTCGGCCCTGGTTTGCAAGGCATAAACATTGGTTAAATTCAGTTCCCGGGCAATTGAAGAAACTACTTTAATTTTTTTCCCGATCGAATCAATAAGGTAAAATCTTGATTCAGGAAACATTATGGCCAGGGGGATCCCCGGGAAACCACCACCTGTACCTACATCCAGGATCCTGGTACCAACATTAAAAGACAAAATCTTTGCAATGGAGAGTGAATGAAGTACATGGCGTTCGTACAGAAAATGAATATCTTTTCTGGATATTACATTTATTTTTTCATTCCAGTTCAGGTACAATTCCATCAAACGGTTTAAGGAAGCCAGTTTTTCTTCGTCTAAACGTGGAAAATATTTAGCTATGATTTTCATAGGGGGGGACAGGCGGGGAATTAAATTTTTGAATTCTATTTTTTAAGGATATTGTACAGCAATTCGCGTGCTCTGAAGAGTTGGGCTTTTACCGTACCAATCGGAAGATCGAGTTCCTCCGCAATTTCCTCATAGGAATATTCTTTAAAATATCTAAGTTCGATCAGGCGCCGATAGCGGGGTTTTAATTTTGTTACGATTGTTCTTGTGAGGATTACCTTTTGCTGTTTAATAAGGTTTTCTTCAGGATCGAGAGTAGATGCCTGGATAGCATCGGAAATAGTATCATGTTCTTCCTGACCTTGATCTATGGAAATATGACTTCCTCTCTTTTTTCTTATAAAGTCAATACAATTGTTTGAGGCAATTTTAAACAACCATGTACTAAAAGCAAAATGAGGAGTATATTGTCCAATATTTTTAAATGCTTTACCAAAAGCCTCAATGGTTAAATCCTCCGCATCACTTGGATTGTTTACCATTTTAAGCAACATGTAATAAATTGCATCCCGGTAACGACCCAATAATTCAGCATATGCTTTTTGATCTCCCTCCCTGGCTAGTTGAACTAATCGGAAATCATATTGAGCTTTTTCGGAAAAATTCAGATTTACTTCCATTTATTGTTTCCTGCGGTTGGAAGATTTGATAAAAATAAACCAAAGTTTAGGAATGGTGATATCAAATCATAAATCAACGAAGATAGCAATAAAAATTTTTCGTTCAAACGTAACATGGTAAATTTGAAAGCAATAAGCTGTATCATCATTCTGAACAGAAAAACACCAAGTGGAATCTCAAAAGGCATTTTGGTGATTAGCAGGCAGATTACTGAAACATAAAATAACACCCGGCTTAATACTTCAACGCCCAGTAAATATTTGTCTCGCTTTTTATAATATCTGCTTGTGGTCAGATGCCTGCGTTTTTGTTTTATCCATTTTACTAACGAGGTTTCAGGAATGGACCACGTAAAACTTTTTGGATTGATTTCAATTTTTGTATTTGCCTTGTTCGCCAGTTTATTGATAAACAGATCATCATCTCCTGAACTCAGATTGAAATGGGATGAAAAACCTTTGTTCTGAAAAAAAAGCGATTTCCTGTAAGCCAGGTTTCTCCCGACACCCATATAAGGGATCCCGGCCAATGCAAATCCAAAATATTGCATGGCAATAAATACGGAATCGCAGCGTATGTATTGATTAAGTACTCCTTTCTTTGTTTGATATCCTCCATATCCTAATACAATGGAAGTATTCGTTGTGAAGTTTTTTTGCATGACCGATAACCACTGATTTGTTTCAGCGTAACAATCGGCATCGGTTAATAACAGCCATTCATGCTTAGCTGCTTTAATACCAATAAACAAGGCGAGCTTTTTACCATGGGAGAACTTTCCATCCTTCCTGATTGTGGGAACTCTTAAATGCCCGTATTCTTTTTGTAGATCTTCAAGAATTTTTCCGGTAAGGTCTTCCGAACAATCATTTACAACAATAACCTCATAGTCATTGTAATCCTGACTCAGAATTGAGGGAAGAAATTGCTTTAAGTTGTGACCTTCATCTCTTGCACAAATTATGATTGAAACCGGTGAAAGTGGAGCATTTTTCCGCACTTTTCTGTAAAAAACCAGACGACTGTAAAAAAAGAAATAATAAAATATCTGGATGGTGAAATTTATTATCAGGATCCTCAAAATAATTTGTACCAACAGACTTGTATCGTTGTAAAACCAGAACATTTATCTACGAATAATCCGGCAAGTATATCAAACATTTCATAGTTATGCAAAAAAAAGAGTGAACAACCCATTGAATTTTTTATAACTATTCAGTTTTAAAGAGTATCTTTTTTATGTTCAGGATAATGCTTAGTTATCTTGGAACATTGGAATAATGGAATGTTGGAATATTGCCTGCCCAGTGAAATGCGACGTAGGAGATATTTTTACAGGGGAATGTTGGAATAATGACACCTACTCATTTTCCGGATGAACCATAATTGTTATAGGTTATAAGTTATACGTTAGAAGCTACTATTATCTTCATGAAACATATTTTTGCTATCAGCTTTGGTATATGATTTAGAATTATTTTATTACGATTGTTCATATTACCCCCTCTTTTTCAAATTCTAACACACTGATTAGTAATAATTTTTTATTCACGTTAACCGGGTTAATAATTATCTTTGCCCCGAAACAGTGTATTTTATGCAGTTTGAGATTCTTAATAAAGACAAAGCCACAAAGGCAAGAGCAGGGATCATTCGTACCGAACGCGGTGAGATTCCAACACCCATATTCATGCCTGTCGGAACCGGTGGCACAGTGAAAGGTATTCTGCAGAAAGATTTGGAAGAAGAAATACAGGCAAGAATCATATTAGGGAATACCTATCATTTATATTTGAGGCCGGGAATTGAAACCATTGAAAAAGCAGGCGGATTGCATGAATTTATTAATTGGAGAAAGCCGATTTTAACTGATAGCGGGGGATACCAGATTTTCTCCCTTGCCGGAAACCGGAAAATTACAAATGAAGGAGTCCTGTTTCAATCTCATATCGATGGGTCAAGGCACTTTTTCAGTCCTGAAAATGTGGTTGACATTCAGCGGTCGATTGGGGCAGATATTATCATGGCATTTGATGAATGTACACCTTATCCATGCAATTATGAATATGCCCGGAAGTCAATGCAATTAACTCATACCTGGCTGGAGAGAGGGAAACAACAGTTTGAGTCGACTGAGCCTAAACATGGGTTTTATCAGAGTTTTGTCCCCATAGTCCAGGGGAGTATTTATAAAGACCTGAGGGTTGAATCAACTGAAAGAACAACCTCAATGAATTGTGAGGCAAATGCCATAGGAGGGTTATCAGTGGGAGAACCGGAAAAAAATATGTATGAGATGATCGGGGTGGTAAACGATATTTTGCCTGAAGACAAACCGAGGTATTTAATGGGGGTCGGAACCCCGGCAAATATTCTTGAGTCGATAACACTGGGGGTCGATATGTTCGATTGTGTAATGCCTACAAGGAATGGCCGTAACGGTATGTTGTTCACACAGAATGGAATTATAAATATTAGAAATAAAAAATGGAAAAATAATTTCAGTCCGCTTGATCCGGATGGCCCTTCTTCTGTAAGCAAACAATATTCAAAAGCCTATTTACGTCATTTAATAATCTCAAAGGAAATATCGGGGGCACAAATTGCCAGTATTCATAATTTAAGTTTTTACCTTTGGCTGGTGAACAAAGCCCGTGAGAAAATAGGTATGGGCGATTTTTTAAACTGGAAAAATGCTATAACAAAACGGCTGATCACAAGATTATGAATATTCCGGGACTCAAAATAATTGATTATTATATTATAAAGAAATTTCTTGGCACTTTCTTCTTTGCCATCGTGTTGATAATGGGTATTGCCATTGTTTTCGATTTTGCCGAAAAACTTGATGAATTCCTTGAAAAGGAAGCCCCAATGAAAGCTATTATTTTTGACTATTATTTGAATTTTACACCGTATTTTGCTGTTCTTTTCAGCCCGTTGTTTACATTTATTGCTGTTATCTTTTTCACTTCCAAATTGGCCTATAATACTGAAATCATTGCCATGTTAAGTAATGGATTCAGTTTTAACCGCCTCTTGGTTCCCTATTTTATTTCAGCTCTGATCATAGCTGCTTTTACTTTTGGACTAAACAACTTTGTGATCCCACGTGCTAATGAGGTCCGGCTGGAATTTGAGGAAATGTATTACCGTGACCACCCGGTACGATATACCCAAAAAAATATACACAAGCAGGTATTTCCCAATGTTTATATTTATATGGAAAGCTACAGTAACCTTGCAAACAGGGGTTATAAATTTTCTATGGAGGAGTTTGATGACGATGGGCAATTGCTTTCAAAATTGATGTCGGATTTTATTATTTGGGATTCTACCATACATAAATGGGTAATAAGTAATTACTATATAAGGAGATTTGATGGGTTGGAGGAAAAAATCGAAACCGGCAGAAGGCTTGATACAACACTTACTATTTTCCCGGAAGATTTTGCGATGAGAGAAAGTATTGTATCAACAATGAATTTGTCTGAATTGAATGACTTTATTGATATGCAGAAATTACAGGGTGCAGAAAATATTGAGGTTTATTTAATTGAACGATATGGCCGGTATGCGAATCCGTTTTCAACCTTTATTCTTACCATAATTGGTCTGACACTGTCGTCCCGAAAGGTAAAGGGCGGCATTGGTATGCAAATAGGAGTCGGTCTCTTTTTAAGCTTTAGTTATATCTTTTTTATGCAGTTTTCCAAGCAGTTTTCAATCGGCGGAAATGTGAATCCCTTATTGGCGGTTTGGATACCTAACATTATTTTTACCATTATAGGTCTGTTTCTTTATCGCTATGCTCCTAAATGATGTTGAAAACGGAATATAAACGGGTTGGAAGGGAATTTTACATTGAATCCTTTGCAATAAATATTAAAATTATATAATTTTGATTTCAAGTATTTTACTTGCTAAACCATCTGAATTTGGTCAAATAAATTTTTTTTAGTTTAAATGATTTTGTAATGTTGTATCCCATTTTAAAATATTGCAAGTAATCGGATTCCGATTATTTGCATTTATTTTTTAACTAAAGATCTGAAAAATGGCGATAAAAAGAAAGATTAAAGAATTACTAAAGAAGCGCGAAATCGTATTCAAAGGAGGTGGTGATAAAGCCAGAGAAAAGCAGGTTGCAATGGGTAAATTATTAGCCCGTGACAGAATTCGTGCTTTAATGGACGAAGATTCATTCAATGAATACGATCTGTTCGTTGAACACGAAGCCAGGGATTTTAACATGGATAAAAAGACCCTTCATGGTGACGGGGTTATTATTGGTACAGGAACGATTTTTGGAGCTCCGGTCTGTATTTATGCTCAGGATTTTACTGTAGCCGGAGGTTCTCTTGGATTAATGCACTCGCGGAAGATTACTAAAATCATGGACCATGCCCTGAAAATGAGGGTACCGCTTATTGGTATTAATGATTCGGGTGGCGCCAGAATTCAGGAGGGTGTAAATTCATTGGCCGGATATGGCGAAATCTTTTTCCGCAATACACTTGCTTCAGGTGTAATCCCTCAAATTTCTGTTATACTTGGTCCCTGTGCAGGAGGAGCGGTATACTCTCCTGCATTGACGGATTTTGTATTTGTGGTTGAAAAGATATCCAAAATGTTTATTACAGGTCCCGAGGTTATCAAAACGGTTCTGGGTGAGGAAATATCGATGGAGGAACTTGGGGGGGCAAAAGTCCATGCAGAAATAAGTGGTAACGCTCATTTCTATGCCCGGAGTGAGATTGAATGCTTCGATCAAATCAAAAAACTCATTACTTTTATTCCCTGGAATAACTCACAAAAGGCAAAATCTTTCGAACCAAAGGAGCCAAAGCCGGAATATAAAGTTGAAGGCATTGTTCCTGATGATCCAACCCTGCCATATGATGTCAGGGATGTGATAAGGTCTATTGTCGATGACTCTGATTTTTTTGAGAGCCAGGAGTTATGGGCAACCAATATAATTATTGGTTTTGGCCGGCTTGGAGGCAAAACCGTTGGTTTTGTTGCCAATCAACCACTTGTGCTTGCAGGGGTTTTGGACGTTGATTCATCAGATAAAGCAGCACGGTTTGTCCGTTATTGTGATGCTTTTAATATCCCGATAGTCACTTTGGTCGACTTACCTGGCTATTTACCTGGTGTTGATCAGGAACATACCGGAGTGATCCGGCATGGAGCCAAAGTCCTTTATGCCTATAGTGAAGCAACGGTCCCTAAAATTACAGTTATTTTAAGAAAAGCATACGGTGGTGGCTATATTGCAATGAATTCACGCCATTTGCGTGCTGATTTTGTTTTTGCCTGGCCGACAGCCGAAATTGCAGTAATGGGACCTGAAGGTGCGGCAAACATTATTTTCAGGAAAGAAATAAGTGAAGCAGAAGATCCGGATAAAGCCAGAAAACAAATAGTAAAGGAATATAAGGCAAAATTTGCGAATCCTTATGTGGCAGCAGCCAGAGGATATATTGACTCGGTAATAGAACCATTGGAAACAAGGAAATTATTGCTTCACGCAATTAATGTTTCTGATAATAAATCGGTTTCAGGCCCGAAGAAAAAACATGGCATTCCACCATTCTAATAAAAATTCAGGTAATATGAATAAGGAAGGTACCACTGGTAAGAAACCGCGTCTCAAATCTCTTGGTATCGAGGGAACCCGGTATAAAACAAATTTTACCAAAAAGTTTGAGAACAGACATAAATGGGAGGTTCCCGATGATAGAAAGCTAATAACTTTCTTACCCGGTGTCATTCTTAAAGTTAAAGTGAAAAAAGGGCAGAAAGTGAAAAAGGGAGATAGTATGGTTATACTCGAAACTATGAAAATGCAAAACAGAATAACTATTCACAGGGATGGGGTAATAAAGAATATCCATGTAAAAGAGGGACAAAAAGTGATGAAAGGGGAGCTGCTTATGGAATTAAATTAGTTTCTTGTCTTACAACTTTTCCTGCCAAACAAAATAACCCGGAAAGTTTTTTTTTGTATCAATCTTGCTGTTAAAAATTCCGTAAACAGCTGATCCGCTTCCGGATATAGAGCAATAAAGTGCTCCGAGATGGTATAATTTTTCTTTTATCCATGCAATTTGGGGATATAAGCTGAATACAGGTCCTTCAAAATCATTCCCAACCATGCCTTTCCACTTCTGTACCTTGAGCCTCACCAAATCTGAAATTGATTTTGCTTTTTGTCCGGGGATGATATACTGATAAGCAATGGAAGATTTGATTTGTATGTTTGGATATACCAACACCAAATAATACTTTTCTAAATTTATTGATATTGGTGTAAGCTTATTTCCTTTCCCAGTTGCCAGTGAAGCAACGTTAGTAATAAAAAAGGGGCAATCACTACCAAGTTTTCCCGCGTATTCAAGTATTTTCTGATTGGAGAGTTGTAATCTGAAAAGCTTGTTAATCAGTTTAATAGTGAATGCAGCATCGGAAGATCCACCTCCCAATCCGGAGCCTGTCGGAATTATTTTGTGTAAATGAATTTGCAGGGGAGGCAGATCAAAATCATTTTTTATTAATTTGTGAGCCTGAAAGCAAAGATTTTTTTCAACAGGTTCAGGTATTTTTATACCTGTAACCTTAAAAGATTGAATACCAAGCCCTTTTCTTTCACCTCCTTCGACTATCTCTAAAATGTCG
>JAUWBB010000248.1 GCA_030605195.1 Bacteroidota bacterium | reverse complement strand
ATGAAAAGCCGTGAGAAAATAAGGCACCGTATCGTTTTTTGTATTATTCACCAGGCTTCCGGAACACAGCTCACTTCCACCCACAATTATCCGGCAGACAGCATATTTTTCCTTTTGCCAGATTTCTCCCTCCGGACAATTAATGTCGACATTACAGTGACCGGAATACCCGTAAAATCCATCCTTTATTAGAGTTTCACCGAAAATATTAAGAAAATCATATGCAACCTGACCAATGATTAATTGCCCATAATTCGCAAATGATGCCGGGACCTGGAACTCGACAATAATTTGATCACCGGGAACCGGAGCCGTTGCCAGTTTTTTGAATTTTTTGTTGTTTTTATGTGTAAACGCTCCAAGCACGTAAGTAGCGTCAGTGTTGTATATAAAAAGTTTGCAACCTGATGGAATTTCAAACAGGTCGAATATGATGTTCAGTGAGTAGGCGCCTTTCGATTGTATTCCAAGATACCACACCCTGTCACCTCCCGGGAAGGTTTTCCAGATTCCCGAGTTTTGAGGTGTGAAGTATACTTCAATAGGAATAGCAAATTGCAATGGTTGCCCTTTTCGCGGGATGATGGACTTTGTTAAAGCCTTTATATCTCCTGGAGTTACTGATTCAAAAGGGATTTCTGACGCTGATAATTTCTCAATTCCATATGGAATTCCTCCATGACCTATTTGCGCATGAGTATCCTTTAATCCATGGAAAAAAAAGACAAAAATGATTAAAGAAAGAAAAAGAAATTTTATTTTATACATCTTGTAAAAAAGTGCCTATACTTAATACTTTTTAAACCGCGAAGTTCGCAAAGAAACGCAAAAAAATATTAGTGCTAATCTATAAAGTCGATGAAATCAAAAAAATAAATAATACCCAATGTTTGAAAAAACAAAACCCAAACAGTATATATAAAAGAATTTGTTTGATTTTTTTAGTCATTGGAATTTGAGATTTATTTGTATTTTGATACTTGTTATTTGGTGCTTATGTAATCTTTGTTTGACTTTATGGACAAGCACTAATTGAAAACTGCACCATTAGGTGCAATACCTACTTCAAGAGAATCAGTCAATATCCCATTGCTATTATACATGTAAACCATTCCGTTTGCATCAAATCCATTGTCTTTCAGACAGTAGATTGTCCCATTATCCGGGTCAATATCCAAACCATAGTACTGTTTTGCAATATAGGCAGATGTTGGAATATTGGAATCTGTAATATTCATTCGATATATTCCACCGGCTTCTCCAAAAAAGATATTTTGTCCATCATGACTTATTGCCAAACGATTTGGATTAAAATAATCTCCGGCCTGACCAATAATATAAGTATTATCAACACGCCTGTCGCTACCGTTAATTTTAACCAATTTCGAGTCAGTCTCATCCGTTATGTTCCAATTTTGATCATAAACCACTTTTCCCTTGCATAATACCCAGATATCACCATTTTTATCCACTACCAGATCGGTTGGATTGTCTCCGACATTTATGGTTTTAATAACCTGGCCGGTGGTAACGTCGATTACACTTACCGTGCTGTCATTTGTCCAACCGCCGCTATTGGCAACAAACACATAATTACCTGATTTGACTATATTCTCCGGTCCGTTTCCCACAGCAATACTATCCGTTAGCTCGAGTGTTACCAGGTTAATAATATACACTTTCCCTGCAAAACTACCGTTTGTAAGGTATCCCTTATCGTTGTCGATGCCAATAAAATACCTGGGATAATCAACCCCTGTAATGGTACCCAGCGATTCAAAGGATTCCATATCCACCACTTCAACCTTCTCCGAATTATTAACCACAATAAAACCTTTGTTACCTGCTACTCCAAACGACTGAACAACATCGCCCGGTACGCGGCCATTGATCATTTGAAAAAGATTATTCGTCACCTTGGTTGAATCAATATCATAATAACTAATGGATCCGTTATTATTCATGAAACCACCTTCATTTGTGATAAAAACTCCATGCAAATAACCGGTGTCAATGGATTTTTCATCATCTTTTAAGCAAGAGGTAAAGATTGATGTAAAAATCATTGCAATGAATAGCAAGTTTTTCAAAGTTTTCATGATTTCAAAGTTTTTAAATTGTTTAATTAAAAATTTTGTTATTATTCCGTTTTCAAGAGTTTCTATTTTTTTGATTTAACATATAACAATTAACATTTAACTTATAACATTTCACAACATTCTTTTCCGCTCAATATATGTATTGGTTACATTTTTTTTTCGATTCCAATTTTCAACGAGAAATTAAACGCTCTGCCCGGCATAGCATATGACCTGATCACCTGGTATTCCCGGTTAAATAAATTTTTAATTTTCAATTGTATAGTAGAATTTGCCATTTTCTTACCCAAATTGAAACCCAGCACAAAATCCGATACATTATAAGCCTCCATTTCGAACATAGGGTTACTATCTTCTGTTGTATATCTCGGACCAGTGACCCGGTGATATACGGATAAATATATTTGTTTATAGCTAATGGCAATCGAACCGTTAGCAGTGTTTTTGGGTACATACCGGAGTTGCTTTCCGATGACAGGATTGTTTTCTTCTATTTTTTCGTTTGTCGAAAGTGTATATGAATAAGCGGTGTTAACCTTTATCCTGAATGATCCTGATTGTTGAGTGAATTGTAATCCGCTTTCCATACCTCTTACCCATACAAGCTTCCTGTTTTCGGGATGCCAGAACCCTGATCCCGGGACCCATTGTATCCAGTTGTGTATTTTGTTGGTATAAAGATTAAGATCAAGTGTTAATCGCGGATCCTCGTGATTTGAATCAAACACATTCCATCCCATTCCCAGATCACCTCCCCAGCCTTTTTCAGGCAATAAATCAGGATTTCCTCCCGGATTCCAGTATTTTTCATTAAAAGAAGGTATACGAAACTTATTCGAGAGATTAGCTCTAAGAAATAATCTTTTATCTAAAATTTGATAGTTAAATCCAAGTGAATACAACAATCCGGGATCACTGTATTTTGAAAACATTCTTCGTAGAGTAAAATTTGTCACTAAACCGGAAGATTTAAATTTGACACCCGTGAAAATACCGGTATGATTTTCTTCTTCACTACCGGTATAATTACCGGTTTTCGCGGAATGAAATGAATACACACCACCAACATCCAGTGAAACGTAACGGTTTAAATAATACCTGTAATTAATATCGCCAAGGATCCTGCCGGTATTTATTCTTGAATCAATAGAATAAAAATCATCTGATGCATTGTTTTTATCAGTATATCGAAGGTAATCATACAAATACGCGGTTTTGATCTCAAGGCTGGACTGTCTGAACAGCTTGCTCCATTTTACAAAAGCTTTAAACGAACTGTCGTGCTGTACCTGGTTGCTCTGTCCATAAGATCCCATTATCTCCGGTATTTCTTTTTGTTTTACCTGGTACCATAAACCAAAGTCAATACTGTTGTTGTTATTGAGTTTAAGGTATCCGTTCTGGATTATTCCAATATTTCTGAGTTTGTTGTGTCCAAGTCGTAATTCAGGGTTTCCGGATTTTTCAATATCCCTGTATGGAAAATCATTTTCCGCACTGTTATAAAATCCGTATATCTTATATTGAATTCGCGGACTACCGAACATGATTTTAAGTCCATAATTCCGGTATTCAAAACTTCCGTATTCAGCAGAAAGTTTTACATCATAACGGTTGTCCCAATCCGGGCTATTTTTAATGACTACCGAACCGCCAAATGTTCCGTTTCCATATACTGACCCGGAAGCTCCATGGTTGATCAATATCTCTTCAAAAAAATCACCGGGTATTAGTGAAAGGTCTATTCCACCTGTAGTAATTGAATTAACCGGAAAACCGTTCCATATCACAGAAGTATGGTTCGGACCGCTTCCCCGTAGTGATATGGTTGCCAGAGAACCGGATATGCCATATAAAGGAATATTAACAGAAGTTAAGCTGGATAAAATCTCTCCGAGATTGGATGAACCATTATATAAAATAGCAGATGAATCGATCCTGGTAATTTTTTTATCTTCGGAAAAATAAGAATATCTTGACTGGATTATTTTTACCTCGGAAATATAATGCAGTGTATCGGAGGCAAATCCAATCATGGGAGAAAGAAGGCTCCATCCCAGGATTAATACATAATATGCTTTTCGGATTGACAATTTAACAGATTAATGTTTATCCCGAACACAATATTATTATGGCAGGTCTTCTGACTTACTCCCTTTTTGACTGCCTTCCCATCCGGCTGATGCCGGCCAGTGGCCAGGGTAATCAAAAAGTTAAAGGAGATCACAGCAGCGGGTACTGTTCAGGAATTTCCGTCATCGGACGGTTCACCTGATTCCCTTTTCATCAAATGGCAGGAACCAACCATTTGAAACCATAATCAAAACAAAGATAGGAAAAATTTTTAGTTTTTAGTTTTTAGTTTTTAGTTTGTAGTTTTTAACTAACAAAATTCTCCTCCTTAGACAAGCGCCGAAGGTATACCTTTGGGAGAGGAGTACCCGGCCGAAGAGACGTGGTTAATTCTTATTTACTGACGTTTCGCAGATGAATTAATTACTTGAATTTTAATTAGTTACAAAAATAAAAATTTGCATAAAGTGCAGAATATCAAACAAATACACAATTCTATTTTTTGAATATCGAACAAGGAACACCGATTTTAGATTTTAGAAATAATTATGGTTTAATAGAAAATTCGAAATTCGTTAATCGTTCATCAATAAAATCAGACATTTGAAATGCACAAATGGGTCTCATTTTTTTTCAGACTCTGCCAGGTACTTCGTACTCTGGCAGGTCTATTTCCAGCCGAATACAATTCGGCTCTACATCCACACCTTTCACTTTTCACTTTTATCTTTTATTTTGTATAATAATTTTAACTAATTTGCTACTCGCTACATTTGATTTCCGGTTGACCAAACTTGATGTTTAAACATTTGTTTTCCAGATGAATAAGAAAGAGGCTCTGATTAGAATTGAAAAATTACGGGAAATTCTTGAACAACATAATTACAATTATTATGTTCTGTCTCAGCCATCCATAAGCGATTTTGAGTACGATCTACTAATGCAGGAGCTAATAACACTGGAAAATAAATACCCTGAGTTATACAATGAGAATTCCCCTTCACAGAGGATCGGGGATGACACCCGTAAAGAATTC